>DATITJ010000120.1:0-2420 GCA_035467935.1 Ornithinibacter sp. | reverse complement strand
GGCCGCCCCGAGAAGGAGGGCGACCCGATCATCGAGCCCGAGGGCGCCGTCGAGGTGCTCCTCAACCCCGGTGACGCCTTCATCTTCGACCGCCGCCTGTGGCACTCCCGCTCGATGAACACGAGCGAGCGCATCCGCAAGGTTCCGTTCATCGGCTACACCTACCGCTGGATCCGCCCGCTCGACGAGGCGGTCGCCGACCAGTCCTCCGACTGGTTCAAGGGCCTGACCCCCCTGCAGCAGCAGCTCCTCGGCTACGGCCCGGACCACGCGTCGTTCTGGGGCATCAAGCAGAGCGGGTGGATCGACGACGGGGTCCCGCTGCGTGCCGAGCTCAAGGAGCGCGGGCTGCTCCACCGGAACGTCCCGTTCCTGCGCTGACTCCGGCGGGCTCCGGCCCGCGTCGAGGGTCAAGGACACGCCGTCTCCCGGCCGGCGGGCTCGGGAGGTGGCGTGTTCTCTACTCTCGACCGGTGGGGCCGGTGGGACCGGTCGGACCGGTCGGGGCGGTCGGGGCGGTCGGGGCGGCCGGGTCCGCGGGGCCGGCCGGGGCCGCCGTGGCCAGCCAGCCGGCCCGGTTGACCCGGTGCAGCAGCACGACGGTGACGATGCCCACGATGACCAGGGCCAGCACGCCGAGGGGGTAGAGCAGGCCGAGCGCCGTGGCGTAGCCGACCAGGCCGACGAGCTTGACGGCGCCTGCGGCGAGCGCGCCGACCTGCACGCCCTTGCCCCACCGTTGCTCGTCGCTGTCACCGTCGGGCGCGAGCTCGCGGATGCCGGTGGCGAGCTGGTGCAGGAGGGTGACACTCACGAGGACCTCGGCGAAGAGCGCGCCCCAGACGACGCCCTGGACGTCGAGGAAGAGCGGGGTGCCGGTGACGACGGCGACCGGCACACCGGCCGCGGCCGCGGCGCGGGCCCGGGCGAACGCCGGGTGCAGGGCCGGCCCCCCGGCGAGACCGATGACGATCCACGCGTAGCCGACGACGTCCGGCAGGACGTCCCAGCCGAGCAGCGGGAGGTCGAGCACGACGACGAGCAGGCCCCAGGCGGCCCATGCGAACCGGGTCATGCGGCCACCCTAGGCGCCGGGCTCCCCGCGCGGCTTCGGGTTCCACCGGCCGGGTCGATCCGGTAGACAGGCGGCACCGACGGTGCGCCAGCCGTCACGTTCGACGAGGAGGTCGTATGCCGTCGCCCGACATCGGTCGTGCCGCCCAGTCCGCCATCTACCGGGCCGGCACCTTCGGCCGCCGCCCGCGCGTGCCCACCGACGGCACCGCGCTGGAGGAGGCCGCCCGGCGCGTGATGTCCCGCCGCGGCTTCGCCTACGTCGCGGGGTCCGCGGGGGGCGAGACGACCGCCCTGGCCAACCGCACGGCATTCGCCCGGTGGCAGGTCGTGCCGCGGGTGCTCGTCGACACGGCCGAGCGCGACCTCGGGGTCGACCTGCTCGGCCGCCGCCACCCCACTCCCCTGCTCGTCTCCCCGATCGGGGTGCTGTCGGCGGCGCACGCCGACGCCGACCTCGCGGTGGCGCGCGGCGCGCGCGACCAGGGCGTCACCCCCGTGCTCAGCACCCAGGCGTCGATGCCGATGGAGGAGGTCGCGGAGGCGCTCGGCGGCTCCGGGCACTGGTACCAGCTCTACTGGAGCCGGGACCTGGACCTCGCGACGAGCCTCGTGCAGCGTGCCGAGGCGTGCGGCAGCGAGGCGGTCGTCGTCACGCTCGACACGGCATACCTCGGCTGGCGCCCGCGCGACCTCGACCTCGGGCACCTGCCGTTCGCCCGGGGCGAGGGCATCGCGCAGTACACCTCCGACCCCGTGTTCCGGCGGCTCGTCGCCGAGCGGGTGGCCGCGAAGGCCGCCGCCGGGCCCGAGCCGCAGCCCCGGCCGACGCCCTCCGCGGTGCGCACCCTCGTCTCCCTCAGCCGCAACCACCCCGGCGACACGCGGCGCAACCTCGGGGCCCCCGAGCCGAGGGCCGCGGTCGAGACGTTCCTCGACGTGTTCTCGACTCCCTCGCTGACCTGGGACGACCTGCCGCGCCTGCGCGAGATGACCTCGCTGCCGGTCGTGCTCAAGGGGGTCCTGCACCCCGATGACGCCCGCCGCGCGGTCGACGCGGGCGTCGACGGCCTGTGGGTGTCCAACCACGGCGGCCGCCAGGTCGACCGGTCGGTCGGCGCCCTCGACGCGCTGCCGGGGGCGGTCGACGCCGTGCGCGGCGCGGGGTCGTCGATGCCGGTCGTGTTCGACAGCGGCATCCGATCGGGGGCCGACGCCTTCGTCGCGCTGGCCCTCGGTGCGGACGCCGTGGGCATCGGGCGCCCGCACGTCTACGGCCTCGCGCTGGCCGGCGCCGAGGGAGTGTCGGAGGTGCTGCGCAACATCACCGCGGAGCTCGACCTCAC
>DATITJ010000119.1:0-2508 GCA_035467935.1 Ornithinibacter sp. | reverse complement strand
CGTCGTCGGCGTGTTCGTACACGAGGACGGAGATCGACTCGGGGGTGTGGCCGGGGGTGGCCATGATCTCGAGGGTGACGTCGCCGAGCGAGATGCGCTCACCGTCGGCCAGCGCTCGCGAGGGGAAGTCGGTGGTCGCGGCCGCGCCGTAGCCGATCCAGGCGCCGGTCTCGCGGGCGAGCTCGAGGTGCCCGGAGACGAAGTCGGCGTGGAAGTGGGTGTTGATGACGCCCACGATGGTGAGCTCGCGAGCCCGGGCGTCCTCGAGGTAGTCGGCGACGTCGCGCCTGGGGTCGACGACGACCGCTTGGCCGGTGCCCTCGTCCCCGATGAGGTACGAGGCCTGGGAGAGGCAGTCGAGATAGTGCTGGATGAAGATCACGGGTGGTCCTCCGTCGGGTCATTTTGGGTCACTCATTGATACCCCGGGGGGTATGCTGTGCGCAAGTCGGTCCGGTCGTCCAGCACGGAAACCGGACCGGCAGGGCCGCGCCACGTGCTGTCCCTGCCAGTGTCCCCCATCGTTCGAGACGAGGAAGACCCCCCATGACCCCGACCGTCCGCCGCATCGCCGCCACGTGTGCCGCAGTCCTCGCGCTCGGCCTCACGGCCGGCGCCTGCTCCTCGGAGCCCGAGGTCAGCGCGACCGCGGGAACCACGGCATCCGTCGCCCCCGCCCCCTCCGCGACGCTCGGCGCCACCGAGTTCGCCGCCGCGCTCAAGCGACCCGGCACCACCGTGGTCGACGTTCGCACCCCGGCCGAGTTCGCCCAGGGCCACCTGCCCGGCGCGGTGAACATCGACGTCTCGAGCCCTGACTTCACCCAGCAGCTGGCCGGCCTGGACCCCGCCGCGCCGTATGCCGTGTACTGCCGTTCGGGCAACCGGTCGGCCGCCGCGCTGGCCCAGATGGCCGCCGTCGGCTTCACCGGTGCCTATCACCTCGGTGGTGGGGTCGGGGCGTGGAGCGACGCCGGCGGGGAGCTCGTCACCGGCTGATCTCGGGGGAAGCGGTCCGGCGTCACCAGGGTGCCGACCGGCGACCCGCTCAGTCGTCGAGGGCCTTGGTGAGGGCGATGAGGGTCGACAGCTCGTCGGAGTCGCCGAGGGCGCTCGCCCAGCTGACCTCGACGCCGGCGCGCAGGAGTGACCACGCGCGCGCCTCGTCCTCGTCGATGCCCGCCGCGTCGGCGACGAGCGAGAGGCGGTGGCGGACCGACCAGCGGAAGGCCGTGCCCCTGCCCATCTCGTCGACCCGGTGGTGCAGCACGGGCAGCACGTCGAACCCCGGGTGCCCCGCAACGGGCTTGGGGTCGATGGCCACCCATGCGCCGCCGGCCCGGCGCAGGACGTTCGCGAAGTGCAGGTCGGTGTGCAGCAGCCGTTCGGGCCCGTCGTCCGAGAGCAGCTCGCGCGCCAGCCCCACGGTGCGCTGGGTGATGCGACGTGGCACCGCGGGGCGCCCGGCCATGCGCTCGAGGTGCGGCGCCAGGTAGGGCGCCAGCCGTGGGACCTGCGGTGGTGCCGGCACCTGGAGGCGCCCGAGGAGCTCGCCGATCACCTCGCACGCCTCGTCTGCCCAGACCTTGGAGAGGTCCTGGTCGGCGTCGAGGTGCTCGAGGAGGAGCAGGCCCTCCGAGGGCCTTGCCGCGATGAGGCGCACCGCCCCCTCGCCGGCCCAGGTGCGCAGCGCGAGCGGCTCGAGTGCCCCCTCGGGGTGAGGCCAGGTGATCTTGAGGGCGAGGCGTTGTCCGCCACGCCGCACGGGCACGACCAGCGCCGTCCAGCCGGTGTGCGGCTCGCCGTCGACGCGCAGTCCCCACCGGGCCATCCCGTCGTCGAGCAGGCGGGGCACGCTCGAGACCCAGTCGGCACCCGTCGGCCCGCCGTCGGCGGGATACCCCGAGACCCGCGCCACCCAGGCGGCAGGGAGCGGGACCGGTCCGCTCACGCCAGCCCCGGGAAGGGGACGAGGTCGACGCCCCACCGGTGCGCCTCGACCTCGACGGTGCCCACCCAGCGGGCGAGAGCCGTCAGACCCGTGGCGCCGTGAGCGGTGACGACCGCCTCGAGGTGCTCACCGGAGCCGGCTCGCAGGGTGGTGAGGACCTCGCGGGCGAGCCGGGCGGCATCGGCGGGGGAGTCGACGGGGAAGGGCAGCGGGTGCCCGAGCGCCCGGTCGGCCACCGCCCCACCGGCCAGCTGATCGGTGCGCAGGTCCCGCAGGGCGGCGAGGGTGGAGTCGGCGCGTGCGCGTTGCCTGCCGTTCGAGCGCGCGGCCACGACCTCCATGAGGAAGATCGCCGCCGAGGTGAGGGTCGCGAGGGCGGCCACCGCGGCGCCGTCCACGGTGTCGCCCGGCACCGCCGGGGCCCGACCGGACAGGAGGGTGGCGGCGGCCGGGCGCTGCGCGTGGAGCGCGGCCACGGTCGCCCGCAGGTCGGGGTCGACCCCCGCGAACGTCCCGGCCGCGGCGGCCGCGGCGGCCTCGTCGGCCGCGAGGGCGGT
>DATITJ010000118.1:0-2938 GCA_035467935.1 Ornithinibacter sp. | reverse complement strand
GGTCCTTGGCCCAGTACTGCGCCTGCCCGTTGGGGCCCATGACGCGGTCGTAGCCGCCGATGCCGAAGTTGTCCTCGGCCGAGACACCGCCCGAGAAGTCGAGCGACTGCTTGCCGGTGAGGACCATCGCCGAGTCGGGCGTCATCACGAGGATGCCCTTGGTGTGCATGAGCATCGTCGCCTCGGCGTTCCAGTAGGGCTGGGCTCCGACGTTGATGCCGGCGACGACGACGTTGATCTCGCCGCCGGCCTGGGTGAACTCGATGATCCGCTTGAGCGCCCTGGCGACCCAGTCCATGTTCTCGGTACCGGAGTCCATCGAGATGCGGGCACCTGCCGAGAGGGCGAACCACTCGACGGGCAGGCCGCGCTCCTGCGCGAGGTCGAGGGCCGCGATGACGCGGGCGCACTCGGGCTCCGCGACGGCGCCGAGCGCGCGCAGGGGGTCGCCACACAGGAGCACGCGGGTGACGCCCTCGGGGTGCAGGGGCGTCGGCGTCGTGACGACACCACAGATGATCCCGGCGGTGTTCTGGCCGTAGGGCCGGTCGACGGGCACCAGCCGCCCCGACGCGTCGAGGTCGTGCTCGATGGCCGACCCACCCGTGCCCGCGACCATCGCGACGAGCTCGTAGGGATAGACGAGGCCGCGGCGACGGGCCCGCACGACCTTCTCGGCATAGTCGTCGAGCGGCGCGACGCGCGACGTGGGGGGCGAGTCGAGGGTGAAGGTCACGCCCGAGCCTGGCTGGTAGGAGAACCGGGCGCAGATCGGCACGGCGTGGCCGTCGTCGCCGGCGATGGCGCCCTCGACGCGCACCTCCTCGACCCCGGCCCCGGCCGTCATCGGCGCGACCTTGCCCTGCAGCGCGGTGAGCTGGTCGAGGTCGGCCTCGACCAGCGGCCAGATGTGCAGCCACACGTGGTTGGTGTCGAGGCGAGCACCCGAGCCGATCGTGGCACGCGTGCGCCGGATCGCCTCGAGGCAGTTGGCCAGAGCCCGCTCGACGTGCGGCAGGGCGGTGACCCTGCCGGTCTCGTCGCGCACGACCACGAGCTGGCGCACCTGGGCGAGGGCCACGAGCCGCTGGTCCCGCGGGTTGCCCCGGGCGACGGCGTGCAGGAGGAGGACGTCCTCGGGCGCGTCGAGCCGGGTCAGGTCGAAGTCGGACAGCCGCCACAGGTTGAGGCGCCGACCGACCATCGGGTGGATGTCGCGGACCGGTCGGTCCTCGGCCATCGAGCCGTCGGCCTGGGGCCGGTAGGTGAAGTAGCCGACCTCACGCGTGTCGTCGGGCACGACGCCCACCGCGACCCGCCGCACCTCCTGCGCGAACGGCATCCGGGCGAGGTGACCGGCCAGCGCCCTGCTCGCCTGCTCGGGGTCGACCGGCACGTCGGCCCAGTGGAGGTAGAGGTCGACGACGGGCTGGTGGCCCTCGGGCCGCTCGGCGACGAGGCGGGCGAGCAACCGTGACAGACCGCTGTCGGGCGTGAGCTCGTCGACCGATCCCACGGTGGTCACGAGGTGGGAGTCGCGCCCGTCGAGGCGGTAGTCGGCCGTCGCGACCGCCCGGCCGTCGAGCGTCTCCTCGTGGAGTCCGCGGAGCGCGTGCTCGCGGTAGTGACGCTTGACGAGCACGGCGAGCATCGGCTCCCGGGCGGGCACGCCGAGGCGGAGCCGCGCGCCGAGGAAGCGCACGATCCGCTCGGGGATCGCCGCGAGGGCGTCGACGCGCGCGGTGCGCTCGGGGCCGTCGGGCAGGGCGTCGATCTCGTCGAGCTCGCTCCCCACCGACCCGAGCACCGAGGCGCGGTCGGCGTCGACGAGCGGCTGGTCGAACCAGCGGAAGCGCACGCTGCGGGCGAGGTCGCCGATGATCGGGAAGCGCAGCTGGGTTGCCGCGACCAGGCGGTCGAGGAGCTCGCGGGCAGCGGCGTCGGCGGGCGCCCCGGGGGCCGCCTCGTCGAGCCAGCGCTGGAGGATCGCCGCCGCCATCGCGACCTCGGGCGCCGAGCGCTGCTGGGCGAGGAAGACCCGGAACACCGCCCCCTCGAGCTCGGTGGTGCGGGCGAGGTCGGCGACGGCGTAGTGCCGCAACACCCGCTCCAGCCGTCCGACGAAGTCGGGCGGGAGCGCCCCCCGCTCGGGGTCGAGGGTCTGCAGGTAGGTGTGGAAGTGCTCGCGGGGGCTGTGCACGCGGTTCTCGACGTGCGCCTCCTCGCCGACCGGCCGGTTGGCGTTGAGCTCGGCCACGTCGGCGAAGACCCCGAGCAGCTCGATCTCGTCGCAGACCGGCGAGTGCCCGGCCGAGGCGAGCTCGTCGCGCGCCGCGAGGTAGGTCGCGAGGGTGCGGCTCTCGTGCCCCGGGTCGAGGTCGTAGCCGAGCAGCATGGCCGACAAGGCGCTCTGCCCACGGTCGGCCCGCTCCCGCGCGTCGCCGCCGACGGCGTCGTCGGGCAGGTCGAGGTCGGGGGCGTCGGCAGCGGACACGGCGGCCTCCTCGGACGCGTCCCCCGTGGGCTCCAGGCGCACGAGGGCGGCGCCCGTCTCGACCTGGCTGCCCGCCGAGACGAGCAGCTCCTTGACGCGACCGGAGAACGGCGCCGGGAGCACGGTCTCCATCTTCATCGACTCGAGCACGAGCACGGGGGCGCCCGCGGCCACCTCGTCGCCGACGGCCAGCGGGGTCGCCACGACGAGTGCCGGGGCGGGAGAACGCAGCACGCCACCCTCGTCACGGCTCACGCGGTGGGTGACGCCATCGACCTCGACGAGCTGCACCGGGCCGTGGGCGGCGGTGACGAGCTTGTGGGTTCGCCCTCCGATGCGCACGCGACTCGCGTAGGGGCCGACCCGCTCGAGGTCGGCGTCGACGGTGACCGTGTGTCCCGTCGGGTCGGCCACCCCGACCCGGAACCGCGCCGGACCGGTGCG
>DATITJ010000117.1:0-9029 GCA_035467935.1 Ornithinibacter sp. | reverse complement strand
GCCATGTGGACGCTGATCGGGATCTCGAGGTCGTAGCTGTTGATGCCGATGAGCTTCTGCACCATCTTCGGTCCGGTCAGGGTTCCCGAGACGGACAGTGTCGTGCCGTCGGCGAGGGTGCCGTGCAGCGTGGTGACGTTGCGGAAGTCCTCGGACACCTCGTCGGTCACCAGGCGCGACTCGCAGCCGCGCTCCTTCGCGAGCAGCGGGGCGTTGACGTAGGTGACGGGGTCCTCGGTGACGTCGGTGAACAGGCCCTTGAGCGCGGCGAGCTCCCAGATCGACACGTCGTGGGTCGTGATCTCGCCGCGCACCTCGACGTCGAGCTGCACCGGCACGGCACCGGCGAACGCCGTGAACACGCGACCGAGCTTCTCGACGAGGTCGATGCCGGGGCGCACCTCCTCGGCCACCGCGCCCCCGGAGACGTTGACGGCATCCGGCACGAGGTCGCCACCGAGCGCGAGGCGCACCGACCTGGCGACCGCGACACCGGCCTTCTCCTGGGCCTCCTCGGTGGAGGCGCCGAGGTGCGGCGTCACGACGACCGACTCGAACGCGAAGAGCGGGCTCTCGGTGCACGGCTCCTTGGCGAAGACGTCGAGGCCGGCGCCGGCGACCCGCCCCTCGGCGATGGCGTCGGCGAGGGCCTCCTCGTCGAGCACCCCTCCGCGGGCGGCGTTGATGACGCGCACGGTGGGCTTGACCTTGGTGAGCGCCTCCTTGCCGATGAGGCCCATCGTCTCGGGCGTCTTGGGCAGGTGGATCGTGATGAAGTCGCTCTCGGCGAGCAGCTCGTCGAGGGTGACGAGGCGGGCCCCGAGCTGGCCGGCGCGCTGCACCGAGACGTAGGGGTCGTAGGCGAGGATCTCGACGCCGAAGCCCTTGAGGCGCTCGGCGACGAGCTGGCCGATGCGGCCGAAGCCGACGATGCCGACCTTCTTCTCGAGCAGCTCGACGCCGCCGTACTTGCTGCGCTTCCAGGCGCCGTTCTTCAGCGCCTCGCTGGCCGGCGAGATGTTGCGGGCGCAGGCGAGCAGCAGGCCGACGGCGAGCTCGGCGGCCGAGGTGATGTTCGAGGTCGGGGCGTTCACGACCATGACACCGGCCTTGGTGGCGGCGGCGACGTCGACGTTGTCGAGACCGACACCGGCGCGAGCGATGACCTTGAGGTTCCTGGCCGCGGCGATGGCCTCGGCGTCCATCTTCGTCGCGGAGCGGATGAGGACCGCGTCCACGTCGGCGAGCGCCGGCAGGAGCCGGCCGCGGTCCGCACCGTCGGTGTTGCGGACCTCGAAGTCCGGGCCGAGGGCGTCGACGGTCGCGGGCGAGAGCTCCTCGGCGATGAGGACGACGGGCTTGGTCACGAAACGGTCCCTCTTTCGGTGTTGCGGCCGGCCCACCGTCGCGTCGACGGGATGCCGGGTGCCCGGGTGGGCAGGTGCCCGTCACCACGCGGTGACCGGGCGCTCCGGCACGCCGCTGGGCCGGGGCTCCCATGATAGGTGCGTGCCAGCATGTGGACCCCAGCGCCCACGATGTGACCGCTGCCTCAGGACACGCGCTCCGGCTGCTCGGACGGTTCCGGTCGACCCAGCCGGCGGGAGACGAGCACGATCGCCACGACGACCCCGATCGCCACGACCGCCCACCACCACGAGAGGTTCCCCAGCCACGCGTCGATGACGGCGAAGCCGACCGTCGTGTAGACCGTGGCCCAGAGCACGGCGCCCAGCGAGACCGCGGGCAGGAACCGGCGCTGCGGCATCCGGAGCATGCCGGCCGACGCGTTGATCGCGCTCTGGACCCCCACGGTGAGGAACCCGAGGGTCACGGCCGGGGCGCCGAAACGCCGCACCCATCGTTCGGCGCGCCGGACCGACGGCCGGTCCAGGCGGTCGGCCCAGCGAGAGCGGCCGCCGCCGGCGCGCACCCCGCGCCCGACCCAGTACGTCGCGGTCCCCCGGACGAACGCCCCCAGCCACAGCACGACGAAGACCACCCACACGGGCCAGTCGTCGACGAACGCCTCCACGCGACGATCGTAGGCGCCGTCCCTCGCCTCCCCGACCGGGTCGAGTGCAGGCAACACGCGGGGATGCCGTCACGACGGCGTGCGTGTTGCCTGCACTCGAGGAGGGTCAGCGCGCGGCGGAACCCTCGACGTAGTCCTGGTCGCGGTCGGTGTCGACCCAGGCCATCAGCTTGCGCAGCTCACGGCCGGTGGCCTCGATCGGGTGCGCGGCACCCTTGGCGCGCAGGGCCGTGAACTCCGGGGCGCCCGCATGCTGGTCGTCGATGAAGCGCTGGGCGAACGCGCCGCTGCGGATGTCGGCGAGCACGGCCTGCATGTTCTCCTTGACCGACGGGTCGATGACGCGCGGGCCGGAGACGTAGTCGCCGTACTCCGCGGTGTCGGACACCGACCAGCGCTGCTTGGCGATGCCGCCCTCGACCATGAGGTCGACGATGAGCTTGAGCTCGTGGAGGCACTCGAAGTAGGCGACCTCGGGCTGGTAGCCGGCCTCGACGAGGGTCTCGAAGCCGTACATCACGAGCTGCGAGGCGCCCCCGCAGAGCACCGACTGCTCACCGAACAGGTCGGTCTCGCACTCCTCGGTGAAGGTGGTCCTGATCCCGCCCGCGCGCAGGCCACCGATGGCCTTCGCGTAGGACTTGGCGAGCTCCCACGCCTGGCCGGACGCGTCCTGCTCGACGGCGAGGAGCACCGGCACACCGCGGCCGTCGACGTACTCGCGGCGCACGAGGTGGCCGGGCCCCTTGGGGGCGACCATCAGCACGTCGGAGCCCGCCTCGGGCGTGATGTAGCCGAAGCGGATGTTGAAGCCGTGCCCGAAGAGCAGGGCCGCGCCCTCGCGCAGGTTGGGCTTGATCTCGGTGGCGTAGACGGTGCGCTGCACCTGGTCGGGCGTGAGGATGACGACGAGGTCGGCCTCCTTGACGGCCTCCGCCACGGTGAGCACGCGCAGCCCCTCGGCCTCCGCCTTCGGGCGGGACCTCGACCCCTCGGCGAGACCGACGCGCACGTCGACCCCGGAGTCGCGCAGGTTGAGCGCGTGGGCGTGGCCCTGGCTGCCGTATCCGATGACCGCGACCCTGCGGCCCTGGATGACGGCCAGGTCGGCGTCGTCGTCGTAGAACATCTCGGCCATCTCGTCGGCCTCTCCTTCAGGTGGTGGTGGTGACTGTCGTGGACTGTATGCCGTGGGCCGGGGGCGTGCGGCGCGGTCTCGCCCCGCTGTGGGCGCGCGGGACCAGGGCGGGTCAGGCGCTGCGCAGCGAGCGGTCGGTGATGGAGCGGGGGCCGCGGCCGATGGCCACGATCCCGGACTGGACCAGCTCCTTGACGCCGTAGGGCTCGAGGACCTCGAGCAGGGCGCGCAGCTTCTCGGTGGTGCCGGTGGCCTCGATCGTCAGCGAGTCGGTGGCGACGTCGACGACCTTGGCGCGGAACATCTGCACCATCTCGAGGACCTGGCTGCGGGTCGCCGCGTCGGCGCGGACCTTGATGAGCATGACCTGGCGCTGCACGGCCGAGGTCGCCTCGAGCTCGACCACCTTGAGCACCTCGACGAGCTTGTTGAGCTGCTTGGTCACCTGCTCCAGCGGCAGGTCCTCGACGTCGACGACGACGGTCATCCGCGAGACGTCGGGGTACTCGGTCTCCCCCACCGCGAGGGAGTCGATGTTGAAGCCGCGGCGCGAGAACAGCGCGGCGATCCGGGCGAGCACGCCGGGCTTGTTCTCGACGAGGACGGACAGGGTGTGCTTGGACATGTCGTGCCGCCTTCAGCTCGCGCGCGAGCCCGAGGGCACGCCGTCGTGGTCGGGGTCGAGGCCCTGCTCGATCGCCTCGGACTCCTCGCGGTCCCACGGGGGCGCGGTGTCGCGGGCGACCTGGATCGCGTCGTTGCTCACGCCGGCGGGGACCATCGGCCACACCATGGCGTCGCGGTGCACGACGAAGTCGACGACGACGGGCCGGTCGTCGACCGCCATGGCCGCGCGGATGGTGTCGTCGACGTCCTCGGGCCGTTCGCACCGGAACCCGGCACAGCCGTAGGCCTCGGCGAGCTTGACGAAGTCGGGCACCCGGGAGCCGACCGAGGTGTGCAGGTCGGTGTTGGAGTAGCGCTCGTTGTAGAACAGCGTCTGCCACTGGCGGACCATGCCGAGCGAGCTGTTGTTGATGATCGCGACCTTGATCGGGATGCTGTTGATGACACAGGTCGCGAGCTCCTGGTTGGTCATCTGGAAGCAGCCGTCGCCGTCGATGGCCCACACGGTGCGGTCGGGCTCGCCGACCTGGGCACCCATGGCGGCCGGCACGGCATACCCCATCGTCCCGAGCCCACCGGAGTTGAGCCAGGCGTTCGGGCGCTCGTACTGGACGAACTGGGCGGCCCACATCTGGTGCTGGCCGACGCCCGCGACGTAGACCGCCTCGGGACCGGCGATCGCACTGAGCCGCTCGATGACGTACTGCGGTGCGAGCGTGGACTCCTCGGGCTCGGTGTAGCCGACCGGGAACGACTCCTTCCAGCCCTGGACACGTTCGCGCCACTCGACGTAGTCGCCGCCGCGGCCCGCGTCGCAGTCGGCGTCGACGGCCTCGATGAGGTCGACGAGCACGGCCTTGCAGTCACCGACGATCGGCACGTCGGCCCTGCGGTTCTTGCTGATCTCGGCCGGGTCGATGTCGGCGTGGATGACCTTCGCCCCCGGCGCGAACGTCGACAGCTGGCCGGTGACCCGGTCGTCGAAGCGGGCGCCCAGGGCGATGATGAGGTCGCTCTTCTGCAGGCCGGTGACGGCCGAGACCGAGCCGTGCATGCCCGGCATCCCGAGGTGGAGCGGGTGGCTGTCGGGGAGGGCACCGCGGGCCATGAGGGTCGTGACGACCGGGATCTGGGAGAGCTCGACGAAGCGGCGCAGCTCCTGGCTGGCGCGGGCCCGGATGACGCCGCCGCCGACGTAGAGGATGGGGCGCTCGGCCTCGGCGATGAGCCGGGCGGCCTCACGGATCTGCTTGCTGTGCGGGCGGGTCACGGGACGGTAGCCGGGCAGCTCGATGCGCGGCGGCCACGAGAAGGTCGTGCGGGCCTGCAGCGCGTCCTTGGAGATGTCGACGCGCACGGGGCCGGGTCGGCCGGTCGCGGCGATGTGGAACGCCTCGGCGATGACCCTCGGGATCTCGTCGGCCTTGGTGACGAGGTAGTTGTGCTTGGTGATCGGCATCGTGATGCCACGGATGTCGGCCTCCTGGAAGGCGTCCGTGCCGATCGCGGCGGAGCTGACCTGGCCCGTGATCGCGACGATCGGCACCGAGTCCATGTGGGCGTCGGCCAGGGGGGTGACGAGGTTGGTCGCGCCCGGTCCCGAGGTCGCCATGCAGACCCCGACGCGCCCGGTCGCCGCCGCGTAGCCCTCGGCCGCGTGGCCGGCGCCCTGCTCGTGGCGCACGAGGATGTGGCGCACCTTGACCGAGTCGAGGAGCGGGTCGTAGGCCGGGAGGATCGCGCCGCCCGGGATGCCGAACACCGTGTCGACGTCCAGCGCCTCGAGGGACAGCACGAGGCTCTGCGCGCCGGTCACCTCGATCGGGGTCCGCGCCCGGGCCTGCTGCGCCATCTGCGCCGGGCTGGGCGTGCCGGGGGGCACCGGGGTCGCCGGCCTCGCTTCGCTCACTGCCGCTCACCGCTCTCTGGGGTTCTCGCCGCTTGCCGCGGCCGTCGTCCGTGCACAAAAAAACCCTCCAGTCCCGGGGTGGGACGACGGAGGGAGCGCGCCTGGTCTGGAACCGTCAGACGCGCTGGGGAAGTACGAGGACTCTGGCCACGGGTTCACTCTCCCCCCGGCCGTATGCCGTGTCAACCGGCGAGACGCCCGGTCCCACCATCCGGGCCCGTGAGGTCGCTCACCCGGTGCGGGTGACCCCCACGGGAGGTCCGACACGGCGCGCCCGGGCTCCGATAGCCTCGCGGCGAACGCCCTCGTCGACGGGCCACGCACCAGGAGCGCCGCATGACCACCGAGGCCACCGTCGTCTTCGTCAGCGTCGTGGGGCTGCGCTTCCTGCTCCCCCTGTTCATCCCGAGGTTCCCGCTCCCCGCGATCCTCGCCTGCCTCGTGCTCGACGGCATCGACCAGTCGATCTTCCAGGCCTTCGGCTTCGACCCGCCCGGGTACCAGAACTACGACAAGGCGATGGACCTCTTCTACCTGTCCGTCGCGTTCCTGTCGTCGCTGCAGAACTGGACGCACTCGGCCGCCGTCGGGATCTCCCGGTTCCTCTTCTTCTACCGGATGGTCGGGGTGATGGCGTTCGAGGTCACCGGGGAACGCACGCTGCTGCTCATCTTCCCGAACACCTTCGAGTACTTCTTCATCGCCTACGAGCTCGTCCGGCTGCGCTGGGACCCCCGCCGGTTCAGCCGCCGCTTCTGGATCGTCACCGCGGCCGCCATCTGGATCTTCATCAAGCTGCCGCAGGAGTACTGGATCCACGTCGCCCAGCTGGACTTCACCGACACGTGGAAGGAGGTGCCGTGGTTCGCGCCGCTCGTCGTCACCGCCGTGCTCGTCGGTCTCGCGGTGCTGTGGTTCGTCGTGCGGCCGCGACTCCTGCCGCCGGACTGGGCGTGGCGTGTCGGGGCCGACCCGCTGCCGAAGGAGATGGACACCGCCGCCGAGCGCGACGCCTGGACCGCTGCGAACGTGCGGGTGTGGTCGTGGTCGACCCTGGAGAAGGTCGTGCTCATCGGATTGCTCTCGACGATCTACGCGCGCATCCTGCCGGGCCTCGAGGTCTCGGACCTGCGGATGTTCATCGGCATCGGCGCCTACGTCGTGGTCAACGCCGCCATCTCGATCACCTTCGCCCGGCGGGCCGGGACCCGCGAGGGCCTGGCCGGCGACTTCGGGGTGCGCGTGGTCGTCAACCTCGGGCTCGTGCTCCTGGCCCGGCTCATCCTCGGGGCGAACGCCCTCGACGAGTCCGCCACGGTCTTCTTCGTGCTCCTGCTCTCGCTGCTCGTCACGATGCACGACCGCTTCGCCCCGGTCGGGGCCGTGCGCGCCGAGCACGACCGCACCGACCCTGCGCCGGCCGCGCGCGTCACCACCTGACGGTGGGGGTCGTCGCGAGGCCGAGCAGCTCGAGCGCCGGCCCCCCCTCGGGCTCAGTCACACACGGCGCCCCGGCTCGCGCTGCCGACGAGCCGGCGGTACTTCGCGAGGACACCGCGGGTGTACTTCGGGGCCGGGTGGGTGACGCCCTCGGCCCGGCGGCGGGCCATCTCCTCGTCGTCGACGAGCAGGTCGAGCCGACCCTGCGCGACGTCGAGCCGGATGCCGTCGCCGTCGCGGACGTACGCGATGGGGCCCTCGTCGACGGCCTCGGGGGCGACGTGGCCCACGCACAGGCCCGTCGTGCCCCCGGAGAAGCGGCCGTCGGTGAGGAGGAGGACGTCCTTGCCGAGGCCGGCGCCCTTGATCGCACCGGTCACGGCGAGCATCTCGCGCATGCCCGGCCCGCCCTTGGGGCCCTCGTAGCGGATGACGACGACGTCGCGCGGGGCGAGGGTGCCGTCCTCGACCGAGTCCATGGCCGCACGCTCGCCGTCGAAGACACGGGCCGTGCCCTCGAAGACGTCGGAGTCGAAGCCGGCCGACTTGACCACGGCGCCCTCGGGCGCGAGCGAGCCGCTGAGGATGGTGATGCCACCCGTGGCGTGGATCGGGTCCTTCATGGCGCGAACGACCTTGCCGTCGACGTCGGGCGGCGCGATGTGGGCGAGGTTCTCGGCCATCGTCCTCCCGGTGACCGTCAGGCAGTCGCCGTGCAGGAGACCGGCATCCAGCAGGGCACGCATGACGACGGGCACGCCGCCCACCCGGTCGACGTCGGTCATGACGTAGGCACCGAAGGGCTTGACGTCGGCGAGGTGGGGCACGCGACGGCCGACCCGCTCGAAGTCGGCCAGGGTGAGGTCGACGTCGGCCTCGTGGGCGATCGCGAGGAGGTGGAGCACGGCATTCGTCGAGCCGCCGAAGGCCATGACGACCGCGATGGCGTTCTCGAACGCCTCCTTGGTCATGATGTCGCGCGCGGTGATGCCCCGGCGGAGCAGCTCGACGACGGCCTCTCCCGACTTGCGGGCGAACCCGTCGCGGCGGCGGTCGGTGGCCGGGGGCGCGGCCGAGCCGGGCAGCGACATGCCGATCGCCTCGGCGACCGAGGCCATCGTGTTCGCGGTGTACATGCCGCCGCACGCACCCTCGCCGGGGCAGATCGCGCGCTCGATCGCGTCGACGTCCTCGCGGGACATTAGCCCGCGGGCGCAGGCGCCGACGGCCTCGAAGGCGTCGATGATCGTCACGGTCCTCTCGGACCCGTCGGACATCTTGGCGATGCCCGGCAGGATCGACCCGGCGTAGAGGAACACCGACGACAGGTCGAGGCGCGCGGCGGCCATGAGCATGCCGGGCAGCGACTTGTCGCAGCCGGCGAGGAGCACCGAGCCGTCGAGCCGCTCGGCCTGCATGACGGTCTCGACGGAGTCGGCGATGATCTCGCGGCTCACGAGCGAGAAGTGAATGCCCTCGTGGCCCATCGAGATGCCGTCGCTCACCGAGATCGTGCCGAACTCGAGCGGGTAGCCGCCGGCGGCGTGCACGCCGTCCTTGGCGGCCTTCGCGAGGCGGTCGAGCGAGAGGTTGCACGGCGTGATCTCGTTCCACGAGCTCGCCACGCCGACCTGGGGCTTGGCGAAGTCGTCGTCGCCGAGGCCGACGGCCCGGAGCATCCCCCGGGCGGCGGCCTTCTCCAGGCCGTCGGTGACGTCGCGGCTGCGGGGCTTGATGTCGGGGGACGTCCTCATGCCGCCCATCCTAGGTATGCCGTGTCACCACCGTGCGGGTGGTCAGGAGGCCGGCGGGGCCGGCGGGCGTCGGGCGCTCAGGTCGCGAGGTCGCCCCTGACGATGCTGTCGCCGGAGTGCTCGGGC
>DATITJ010000116.1:0-5595 GCA_035467935.1 Ornithinibacter sp. | reverse complement strand
AGCACGATGCTCCCGGCGACGAGGCGCACCTGGCGCTCGAGCTCCCATCGCTGTTCGCCACGCACCAGCGGGGCCCCCGCGGACTCCCAGGCGCTGACCCCACCGGTGAGGACGTGCAGCTGCGGGAGCGTCGCGGTCGTGGACGCCAGCAGCTTCTCCGCCTGCTCGGAGCGGCCACCGGAATGGCAGACCAGGACGACGTCGTCGTCGAGGTGGGCTCCGAGCTCGTCCCGGTGCTCGCGCAGCAGGTCGAGGGGGACGTTGTACGCACCCGGGATGTGGGCGGTCATGAACTCGGCGGGGGTGCGCACGTCGAGCAGGCGGGGCGGGTGGTCATCGCCGAGCCACTCGCGAAGGGTCGGGGTGTCGAGGGCCGCGGGACGGCGGGTGGTCCTGGGGGTGTCGGTCATGGTCGTGAGCATCCTTCGGTTGGGGTGTGCAGGGTCCCCGTTCGAGGGGAGCCAGGTCGACGCCCGGGCGGGGGGCCACGGGATGGGAGTGGGGCGGCTCGGCCGGTCGCGGGTGCGGCCGGCCGGGCCGGAGGTGCTCAGGCGGCGCCGGGCTCCGTCACCGGGAGACCCGCGGGGCGGGCCTGCTCGTCGAAGGAGTCGTCGACGAGGACGACGGGCACGCCGTTGGTGGCGAGCACCGACGCGGCGATGGACGCGCGATAGCCAGTGGCGCAGTGCACCCACACCTGTCCGGCCGGGATGTCGCGCACGCGCTGGAGGAGGTGGTTGAGGGGGATGTTCGTGGACCCCTCGATGGCACCGGCCGCGTGCTCCGACGGGGCGCGCACGTCGAGCACGACCACCGGCCGGTGGTGCCGCACCTGGGCCAGGTCGGCGAACGACGCCCGCTCCACCGTGGCGAGGGCGCTGTCGGTCCAGTCGGACGGCGTGCCGCTGGCCGCGCCGGCGAGCTCGTCGACACCGATGCGCACGAGCTCGCGCTGGGCCTCGGCAACCTGCTCGGGGCTCTCGCCGAGCAGCGTCAGCGGGGTGCCCCACGGCATCAGCCAGCCGACGTAGGTCGAGAACTGCCCGTCGACCCCGACGTTGAGCGTCCCCGGTACGTACCCGGCGGCGAATGCCGTGCGCGTGCGCAGGTCGACGACCCACTCACCGGCGGAGAGGGCGCGGGCGACCTCCTGCCGGTCTGCCCGGGCGGGCTCGGACAGGTCGGGGGCGCTCGGCCCGGCGCTGTTGGCCGGTCCCATGTGGGCGTAGTAGGTGGGGAACTCCTCGAGGCCGGCCAGGATGTCGGCCACCCAGGCCTGCTCGGTCTGCGTGAGTGCGGGGTTCGCCTGCTTCTCCGCCCCGATGGTGGAGGCATCGGCGCCGCTCGTGGCGCCGGCCGCGCAGAAGCTGCCGAACCCGTGGGTGGGCAGCACGCTGGTCTCGTCGGGGAGCTCGGTGGCGAGCCGGTGGGCCGAGGCGAACTGGTGGTGCACGAGGTCGTGGGTGTGCGCAGAGCCGAGGAGGTCGGGGCGACCGGTGGCGCCGAAGAGCAGGGAGCCGCCGGTGAAGACGCCCACCGGTGTGCCGTCCTCCTCGACCGCGTACGACAGGTGGGTGTAGGTGTGGCCGGGGGTCGCGATGGCCCGCACCGTGAGCGAGGCGGACACCGTGACGGTGTCGCCGTCGGCGATGGGCGTGCGATCGAAGGACACCTCGTCGGCCGCGTTGACGTGGTAGCTCGCGCCCACGGCATCCGCGAGGGCCAGGCCGCCGGTCACGTAGTCGTTGTGGATGTGCGTCTCGAAGACGTGGGCGATCCGCACGCCCTCGCGCGTGGCGAGGTCGAGGACCCGGTCGATGTCGCGCTGGGGGTCGACGACGAATGCCGTCGTGCCGTCGTGCACGAGGTAGGTGCGGTCACCCAGGCTGGGGGTCTCGATCGGGATGATCTCCGGCATCGGTGATCTCCTTCCACGTCGGTTGTCGGGTGGCGTACGGGCGGTCGCGCCACGCAGCGGAGGCCGCGGCAGTGGTGCCGCAGATACCTCCGGGGGTACCGACCACCCTAAGCGCCGGGGGACGCCCAGACCAATCCGGACCGGCGTCCACCGGCGCCGGGGGCCTCGAGCAGCTCGGACAGGGTGACGGCCTCGTACCCCCGCAGCGCCACCTCCGTGAGCAACCGGTCGAGCAGCGGCACGACGCCAGCGCGGTCGCCGCGGCCCTCGTGGAGGACGATGATCGCGCCGGGTCGCAGCCGGTCGACGATGAAGCGCAGCTCGCGGTCGAGGTCGGTGACGCCGAGGTCGAGGGTCGCGACGGACCCCAGGACGACCGTGAGCCCAGCGGTGCGGACGTCGCGGAGCTGGCCCGGGGTGAGCCACCCCGATCCCGGTCGCACGAGCCGGGGCTCAGCGCCCGTGACCGCGGCGATCGCCGTGGCGCTGCGCCCGAGGTCGGCACGCAGCTCCGCGCGCGACAGCAGGGCCGCAGGGCGGTCCGACCACCCGTGGTTGCCGATGTCGTGACGGGCGGCGTGGGCGGCGGCCACGACCTCCGGGTGGGCCCGGACCCCCGAGCCGAGCACGAAGAACGTTGCTCGGGCCCCGTGCCGGTCCAGGACGTCGAGCAGCCGGGGGGTCAGCCCGGACGTGGGCCCGTCGTCGATGGTGATGGCGACCCGTCGCGCCGTCGTGCGCACCGAGAAGACGAGCGTCCCGCTGCGGGACAGCAGGTGCGTCACGCGCGGCGGCTGGCGGAGCGCCACCCACGCGCCGAGACCGGCGAGAGCGCCCACGGCGAGGAGGACGAGGGATGCCGGCGCGGCAGGGTGACGTGGCACGGCATCCATCCTCGCGTGCGCGGCGGCGGGCGTAGTCTGGCGGCGCAGGGCCGTGTCGCGCGAGGTCGTCGGGTCCCCGCCCGCCCCTGCGTGGTGCAACCCGAGGTCCGCGGACCTCCGAACGGACGTGGCCGTGAGTCAGTCAGGACCGAACACCGATCACCAGCGAGACGGCGGCCGGCCGACGTCGAGGAGTCCGGTGCTCAGCCTCGGGGTCATGGGCGGCTCGCGGAAGGAGAACGAGCGCCGGAGGGCGCTCCACCCCCAGCACCTCACGCGGATCCCCGAGGACCTCCGGGCCCGGATCTACCTCGAGCGGGGGTACGGCGAGCCGTTCGGGGTGTCGGACGACGAGCTCGGCGAGCACGTGGCCGGCCTGCTCACGCACCGCGAGATCGTCGACGAGTGCGACGTCGTCCTGCAGCCCAAGCCGCTGCTCAGCGACGTCGAGGAGCTGCGCCCCGGCCAGGTGCTGTGGGGGTGGCCGCACTGCGTGCAGGACACCGCCCTGACGCAGCGGGCCGTCGACCAGCGGCTCACGCTCATCGCGTTCGAGGCGATGAACCACTGGAACGACGACGGCTCCTTCGGCCTCCACGTGTTCCACAAGAACAACGAGCTCGCCGGCTACTGCTCGGTGCTCCACGCGCTCCAGCTCGCTGGGGTCACGGGCGACTACGGACCCAAGCTGAGCGCGGTCGTCATCGGGTTCGGCGCCACGGCCCGTGGGGCCGTCACGGCCCTGAGCGCGATGGGGGTGAACGAGGTCGACGTGCTCACCCATCGGCAGGTGGCTGCGGTGGCCGCGCCCATCCACTCCGTGCGGATCCTCCACTTCGAGAACGACGACGGCTCCGACCGGGTCAGCCACGCCGTCACTCCCGACGGGCGGGTGCCGCTCGCGGCGTTCCTCGGCGAGCACGACATCATCGTCAACTGCGTGCTGCAGGACACCGATGCGCCCCTCGTGTTCATGACCGAGGACGACCTGACCGCGCTGACCTCCCGCATGATCGTCGTCGACGTCTCCTGCGACGAGGGCATGGGGTTCTCGTGGGCCCGGCCGACGTCCTTCGCGGAGCCCACGTTCGTCGTCGGCCGGGGCGTCACGTACTACGCCGTGGACCACAGCCCGAGCTACCTGTGGCACTCCGCGACCTGGGAGAACAGCGAGGCCCTCCTCCCCTTCATCCCCACCGTGATGGGGGGACGCGACGCCTGGGACGCGCACCCCACGATCCGTCGAGCGGTCGAGATCCGTGACGGCGTCATCCAGAACACCGCCATCCTCACGTTCCAGGGCCGGGCCCCCGGCCATCCGCACCGACTCATCTCCGCCTGACCCGCCGGCGCCCGGCCGTCCGGCGCCCGGCCGTCACTCCGGGGGCGCGGGGTGCGTTCCGGCGGGGGCGTTCAGGCTGGCGCGGGCTGGTGGGTTTCGGGCTCCTCGGGGTGCCCGGACAGGAGCGAGAGCGACCAGCGGGCCGACGGGTCGGCCTCGACGAGGATCGCCCGCATCAGCAGGCTGAGCGGCACGGCCATCAGGGCACCCAGCGGGCCCAGCAGCCACGCCCAGAAGGCCAGCGAGATGAGGGTGATCGTGGGGCTGAGCCGCACGGCATCCCCGACGTAGCGCGGCTGGATGATCGACTGGATCACGACGTTGATGACCGAGTAGACGGCGAGGACCGCGAGCATCAGCGACGGCCCACCCTCGAGCAGGCCGATGATCGCCGGTGGGATCACGCCGATGACGAACCCGATGTTGGGGATGAAGTTCGTCACGAAGGCCAGCACGGCCCAGATGAAGGCCCCGGGAACCCCCAGGAGCTGCAGGGCCAGCCCGTCGATGACGGCGACGATGAGGCCGAAGGTGGCCGCCACGGCCATGTAGGTCCGGGTGCCACGCGCGAAGCTCCCCATGGCCTCGATGAGGTGGGGCCGCGAGGCGCGCAAGCGCTCCCCACCGCGTTGCGTCCCGCCGGTGTCGAAGGCCATGAACAGCGCCAGCGTGATGACGAAGAACAGGTTGGAGGCCACGGCGAGGACGGCGCCGAACACGTCGCCGGCGAGCCCCACGATCTGGCTCCCGTCGAGGGACTCCGTCATCCGCGACAGCTGCTCCGCGCTCACGCCGAGGCCGCCGAGCCAGTCGGCGAAGGACTCCACGTAGCCGGCGAAGACGTCTTCGTACTGCGGGACGAGGGAGGCCAGCTGCCCCATCGACACGACGAGCGCGAGGGTCACCGAGAGGAGCATGGCGTAGACCGCGAGCACGACGACGACGGACACGAGCCACTCGGGCCAGCCGCGGCGCACGAGGGTGCGGCGCGCCGGGTGCACCGTGATCGTCAGGACGAGCGCCAGGAACGTCGGGCCGATGAGCCCCGCGGTGGCCCGCAGCCCGGCCAGCGTGATCGTGAGGGACGCCGTCACGAGCAGCACGAGGGCGACCCGGGGAAGCAGGCGCAGGATGGAGCCCGGGAACCCGGATTCCGTGCCGGCCTCGGGTGCCGTGCCCGCGTCGGGTGCCGTGGAGCCGGCGCGAGGCGGCTGGGCCGGGTCGGGGTCTGCTGTGCCGGTGGTGGACATCGCGGACCTCTCGGTGGTGCGGCGAGATCGGGCAGCGCTCGTCGGGCGTCGTCTTCTTTTCTACGGCCCGGCGCCCCGGCGCACCTCACCCGACCGGGGTGACGGGGGCCGCCGCGTTCACCCGGGCGATATGAGGACGTGTGGCGGGCCCGCTCGGAGAATGGGACCAGCCGGGCGAGCAGGGGGTCGATGGCGGAGGCC
>DATITJ010000115.1:0-5471 GCA_035467935.1 Ornithinibacter sp. | reverse complement strand
TGGCTCTCGACGCGGTTTGCCCGGCCCCTCTACGACCGCACGCTCATGGCCCAGGCCACGCGGCTGGCGCGCCGGGCGGGCGCCGGCCCCGAGGAGCTCACCCCGTGAGCGAGGACGGGGTGCGGGGGGAGCCCGGCACCGACGCGCCCGTCACCGATGTCGTCGGGGCGGCGCCGGTGCGCGACGAGGACGCTGTCGACGTCGAGCGCGTCGCCGCCTGGCTGCGCGAGAACGCCTCCGACACCACGGGCCTCGCAGGCGTGCCCGAGGTGCGGCAGTTCGTCGGTGGCGCGTCCAACCTCACCTACCTGCTCCGGTATGCCGGGGGACCGGCATCCGGCGGTCGCGACGTGGTCCTCCGCCGCCCGCCTGCGGGCACCAAGGCCCGCGGAGCCCACGACATGCACCGCGAGCACGACCTGCAGGCCGCGCTCGCCCCGGTCTTCCCGCTCGTGCCCGCGATGGTGGCCTACTGCGGCGACCTGGACGTCCTCGGCTCGGAGTTCTACGTCATGGAGCGTGTCGAGGGCACGATCCTCCGCCGCGACGTGCCGCCGGAGCTGGGCCTCGATCGTGGTGGCGTGAACACGCTGTGCCGCACCGCGATCGACACGCTCGTCGCCCTGCACGACGTCGACCTCGAGACGTCCGGGTTGGCCTCGCTCGACCGCGGGGAGGGCTACGTGCGCCGCCAGGTGGAGGGCTGGACGGGCCGCTACCGCCGGGCCCGCACCCCCGACGTCGGGGACTTCGAGACGACGATGGCGTGGCTCGAGGCGCACCAGCCGGACGACCTGCCGCACGTGCTGGTCCACAACGACTTCCGCTTCGACAACCTCGTCCTCGACCCGGCCGACCCCACGCGCGTGGTCGGGGTCCTGGACTGGGAGCTCGCGACGGTCGGCGACCCGCTCATGGACCTCGGCTCGGCCCTGGCCTACTGGGTCGAGGCCGACGACGACCCGGCCTTCCTCGCGGTCCGGCTCCAGCCCACGCACACCCCCGGCATGCTCACCCGTGCCGAGGTGGTCCAGCGCTACGCCGCGGCTCGCGGGCTCGGGGTCACCCCCGATCAGTGGCTGTTCTACGACGTCTTCGGCGCCTTCCGGCTGGCCGGCATCGCCCAGCAGATCTACTACCGGTTCCACCACGGCCAGACGAGCAACCCGGCATACGGCCGGTTCCGTGACGTCGTGCGCATCCTCGACGCCCGCTGCACCGCCCTCCTCGCCCGCCAGTCCTGACCCGGACGGAAGGAAACACCGACATGGCCACGACCCTCATCACCGGCGCCAGCAGCGGCCTGGGCGCCGAGATGGCCCGCCAGCTCGCCGACCGCGGCTGGGACCTCGCCCTCGCGGCGCGGCGCACCGAGCGCCTCGAGGAGCTGCGAGACGAGATCCTCGCGAAGCACCCGGGCCGGCGGGTCGAGCTGCGGGCCCTCGACGTCACCGACGACGACCGGGTGTTCGAGGTGTTCCGGGCGTTCCGCGACGACTTCGGCACGATCGACCGGGTCATCATCAACGCCGGCCTCGGCAAGGGGGCCCCGCTCGGCACCGGCCGATACGACGCCAACCGCCAGACGGCGATGACGAACTTCGTCGCCGCCCTGGCGCAGGCCGAGGCGGCCATGGAGATCTTCCGCGACCAGCGGCGCGGCCACCTCGTGATGATCTCGTCGGTGACGGCGATGCGCGGCATGCGCAAGACGATCACCACGTATGCCGCCACGAAGGCCGGTGTCGCATCGCTCGCCGAAGGGCTGCGTCACGAGATGCTCGGCGAGCCCGACCTCGACATCCGCGTCTCGACGATCTACCCCGGCTACATCCGCTCCGAGATGAACGAGCGTGTCCGGAAGACGCCGTTCATGGTCGACACCGAGCCGGGTGTGCGGGCCATGGTCGAGGCGATCGAGAAGGAGAAGGCCAACGCGCTCGTGCCGGCGTGGCCGTGGGTGCCGCTGGGCAAGGCGATGCGCCACCTCCCCCTGCCGCTCGTCCGCAGGATCATCTGACCGTGGGTCGCGTCCTGGTCACCGCCCGGCTCCCGGGGGATGCCGTCGCGCGCCTGCGCGCGGCCGGGCACGACGTGACCTCTCGGGACGTGGACGCACCGATGCCCCGGGACGACCTGCTGACCGCCGTGGCCGGGGTGGACGCCCTCGTCGCCATGCTCGTCGACGGGGTCGACGCCGAGCTGCTCGACGCCGCCGGGCCCCGGCTGCGGGTGGTCTCGAACGTCGCCGTCGGCCACGACAACGTCGACGTCGCGGCCTGCGCCGAGCGCGGGGTCGTCGTCACCAACACCCCCGGTGTGCTCACCGACGCCACCGCCGACCTGGCGATGGCGCTGGTGCTCATGACCACCCGTGGCCTCGGGGCCGCCGAGCGACGAGTGCGCACCGGCGAGCCGTGGCGGTGGAGCCTGACCGGGCACCTCGGCACGGGGCTGCGCGGCTCGACCCTCGGCGTCGTCGGTCCCGGTGCCATCGGGATCGCGACCGCGCGCCGCGCCACGGCATTCGGCATGGAGGTGCTGTTGTCCGGTCGCTCGACCCCCAACCCCGGGGTCGTCGAGGGACTCGGGGCTCGCGTGGTCGACCTCGACGAGCTGCTCGCGGCATCCGACGTCGTGACGCTGCACTGCCCGCTCACGGCCGCCACGCGCCACCTCATCGGGGGCGACGAGCTGAGGGCCATGAAGCCGACCGCCCACCTCGTCAACACCGCCCGCGGACCGGTGGTCGACGAGGCGGCGCTCGTGGCGGCCCTGGAGGCCGGGGAGATCGCCGGTGCGGGGCTCGACGTCTTCGAGGACGAGCCGCGGGTGCACCCGGGGCTGCTCGGCCGCGACGAGGTCGTGCTGCTGCCGCACGTCGGGTCGGCGACGGTCGAGACGCGCACCGCCATGGCCGACCTCGCCGTCGACAACGTCCTCGCCGTCCTGGCCGGCGAGGACCCGCTCACGCCCGTCAGGGGCTGAGCCACTCCTGTGCGATCCGCCGACCGGTGCGGCGGAGCAGGCCGGCGGCGTGGGTGACCGAGCGCTGCGGGTCGGGCTCGAGGGCCGAGAGCGGGTAGGCCGCGCGCACGCCGAGCGCGCTCAAGCCGCCGTCGTCGAGGGCGAGCCGGCCGCACACCGCGACGACGGGGATGCCGTGCCCCGCTGCTCGTCGGGCGACGCCCGTCACCGCCTTGCCGGTGAGGGTCTGGGCGTCGAGCGACCCCTCCCCGGTGACGACGAGGTCGGCGGGTCGGTGGCCGCCGGTGCCCGGGCCGGTGGGGGTGGCGTCGGTGAGGGCGTCGTCGAGACCGACGAGGTCGAGGACGACCTCGACCCCGGGGCGCCGCTGCGCCCCCAGCACGGCGAGGAGCGCGACCCCGCCGCCACCCGCGGCCCCGGCCCCCGGCATCCGTACCGAAGCCGACCCATGGGTCGATGCGCGGACACCCGGCTGGGCCGACGTCGACCCATCGCTCGGTCCCGCCTCCTGGATGGTGGCGGCCACGACCTCGGACCAGTGGGTGAGGGCCCCCTCGAGCACGTCGACGTCGTGAGGGGTGGCGCCCTTCTGCGGGCCGAACACCGCGGCGGCGCCGGCCGGCCCGAGCAGCGGGCTGTCGACGTCGGCGGCCAGGACGAGCCGGGTGGACCACAGCCGCGGGTCGAGCCCGGACAGGTCGAGGCGGTCCAGCCGAGCCAGGGCGGCACCGCCGTCGGGGAGGTCGCGACCGTCGGCGTCGAGCAGACGGGCGCCGAGGGCTGCGAGCACGCCCGCGCCCCCGTCGGTGCTCGCGGACCCGCCGACGCCGATGACGACCTCGGTGGCGCCCAGGTCCAGGGCGGCCAGGATCGCATCCCCGAGCCCGCGGCTCGAGGCGGTGAGGGGAGCGGGCAGCCCACCCGTGAGCCGGCCGAGGCCACACGCGTCGGCCATCTCGACGAGCACCGAGCGGGGCGTCGCAGACGTCCCGGGAGACGTCTCGTGCGCAGCAGCGCCGAGTCCGGCAGGCAGGGTGTCCGAAGCGGGCCCGACCGCCACGGTCGCGGTCACCGGATCACCCGTGGGGCCGTGCACCGTGACCGCCGCCGGCGACCAGCCCGCAGCGAGTGCCGCGGCCACCGTCCCCTCGCCCCCGTCGGCGACCGGCACGACGACGACCCGCGCGGTCGGGGCGACGTCGAGCACCCCCGAGCGCACGGCGTCCGCCACCTCGAGCGACGACAGCGACCCCCTGAACGCGTCGCTCGCGACGACGACGGTCGGCACGCCGGTCGTCATCCGGCCCGTCACGGGACCGGGTGCGACCCGTCCCCCCGGCGGCGTGTGGTCACGTGGTCTTGTGCGGCGTCATGTGCAGCCACGGGCGGTTCAGCTCGAACTGCCGCCCGGTGATCTCGTCGATCTCGATGGCGATGACGTTGAACTTCGCCGTGTTGACCCACGGCCGCAGCGGCAGCTGTTCGGTCTCGTTCTCCTCGTCGCCCTCGAGCTGGCGTGCCCGGCCGCGCACGACGACGCTGCGGGCGCGCTCCTCGGTGTACTCGTCGATCTCGAAGGCCACGTCGGCGTTCATGGTGAGACCGAGCAGCTTGCTGCCCTCGGACGTGCGGAACACGATCCGACGGGCATCGTCGACCGCGTAGTTGATGGGCACGAGGTGCACCTCGTCGGCGAGGTGGAACGCGAGCCGGCCGAACTCCTGGTCGTGCAGCATGCTCCAGCAGGTGTCCTCGTCCAGCGCGGTGACGGGCGAGTGCTCGGTCATGGATGGCCTCCATCCGGTCGGGCGGTCGGGCTACGACCGACCCTAGTGGAGCGCCGATGCGAGGGCATCCGCCCGAGACGGGACTCACGCGTCACCACCGTGATCTGCCGCAGCCGGCCCCCGGCCTCGGTAGCGTGCGCCACGTGACACACGTCGAGGTCGTCGTCGTCGGAGCCGGACCGGGCGGTCTGGCCGTGGCCGCCGCCCTGAAGGAGAAGGGGGTGCCGGCGCTCGTCGTCGACCGCGCCCCCCACGTCGGCAGCTCGTGGCGGCGGCACTACGACCGCCTCCACCTGCACACGCCACGCCGCTGGTCGGGCCTGCCGGGCTTCCCGATCCCGCGGGGTTTCGGCCGCTGGGTCGCGCGCGACGACGTCGTGCACTACCTCGAGGCGTATGCCGCGCACCACCGCCTCGACCTCCGGCTCGGCTCCCCCGTGACCCGCGTCGAGCGGCTCGAGCGGCCCGACCCACCCGACCGCCCCGGCGGGGTGGGTCCCGCCCGCTGGGTCGTGCACCTCGAGGACGGCCGCACGATCGAGGCCGCCCACGTCGTCATGGCCACGGGGTACAACCACACCCCCGTCACCCCGGACTGGCCGGGTCTGGCCGGCTTCACCGGCGACGTCGTGCTCGCCCACGACTACCGCAACGGTCGGCCGTACGCGGGCCGCGACGTCCTCGTCGGCGGCACCG
>DATITJ010000114.1:0-3347 GCA_035467935.1 Ornithinibacter sp. | reverse complement strand
GGCGCTCGACAGCTCCCCGGCCCAGAACAGGTGCTCGAGGGCGCTCTTGGCCAGCGACCAGTTCCAGCCCCACTCGTCGCGTTGGCGCGGCAGGTCGTGGGCGAGGGCGGCCTCGACCTCGCGGCTGGTCATCGGGCCGCGACGGGCGACCTCGTCGAGCACCGCCTCGACGAGGTCCGGGTGCGCTCGCGCGACCCGGCGCATGCCGCCCCACGCGTCGGAGCGCGCCCGGCGCATCCGGAAGTCGAGGAGCGGCCAGGTCGACGGCGGCACGAGGGAGGCCTCGTGCGCCCAGTACTCCACGACCCGGCGTGGCGCGACGTCCCGGGCACGGTCGAGCAGGGCGCGGTCGTAGGGCCCGAGCCGGGAGAAGAACGGCAGGTAGTGGCTGCGGACGACGACGTTGACGCTGTCGATCTGCACGACGCCGACCGTGTCCACGACCCGCTGCACGTCGCGCGTCCCCGGGTCGTCGGGCCGGGGACGCGCGAAACCCTGCGCGGCGAGCGCGACCCGCCGGGCCGCGCTGCGAGTGAGGTGCACGCCCGGGGGCGCGTCAGTCATCCGTGGGCATGAGGTGCTGGCGGTGGGCGTAGACCGCCGCCTCGACGCGCGAGTGCAGGTGCAGCTTCTCGAGGATGTTGCGGACGTGGTTCTTCACGGTGTTCTCGGAGATGACGAGATGCTCGGCGATCTCCCGGTTGGCCATGCCCCGGGCCACCAGGCGCAGCACCTCGACCTCGCGGTCGGTGAGCTGCGGCGGCCGGGTGAAGGAGGCCTGCTGCGGCGCGTGGCTGAGCCGGGAGAACTCCTGCAGGAGCGTGGCGGCCATTCCCGGCGGGATGATCGCCTGCCCGTCGTGCACCCGGCGGATCGCCTCGGAGACGTTCTCGCCCGGGAGGTCCTTGAGGAGGTAGCCGCTGGCGCCCGCCTTGATCGCGTCGAACAGGTCGGTCTCGTCGTCGGACATCGTCAGCATGAGGATGCGGACGCCCGGCACGGCACCGCGCACCCGGCGGCAGGCCTCGATCCCGCCGACCCCGGGCATCCGCACGTCCATGAGCACGACATCGGGGAGGGTGCGGGCACACACGGTGACCGCCTCCGCGCCGTTGCTCGCCTCGCCGACGATGCGCGCCGTGCCGTCGAGCTCGACGACCACCTGCATGCCGCGGCGGTAGAGGTCGTGGTCGTCGGCGATCACCACCCGGATCACTCCGGATGGTGCTGAGTCGCGGTTATTCACCATCCGGTCCCCGTCCACGGGGTCATCGTGGCAGGTGGGAGGGGTGTTTCACAGCAGGCATGCTGACAGCCCTCTCAGGAAGCAGCGGCCTCGACATCGGGCTCCGCCTCTTCCGGGTCCTGGAGGGACCCGTCCAGATCGAGGTGGAGCACGCCGTAGCTCCACCCGCGGCGACGGTAGACCACGCTCGCGCGGTCGGTCTCGACGTCGTGGAAGAGGTAGAAGTCGTGGCCGACGAGCTCCATCTCGCGCAGGGCCTCGTCGAGCTTCATCGGGGTCGAGCGGTGGACCTTCTCGCGCACCTCGACGGGTGAGTCCTCGAACTGGTCGACGTCGTCGTGGGGGTGCTCGGCCACCTCGTCGGTGGGAGCCGCGATCCGGGCCGTCGCCCGGGCGACCGACTCGGGGGTGCGCCGCCCGCGGTGCACCTGCTTCTTGTCGTTCTGCCGGCGGAGGCGCTCCATGAGCTTGTCGATGGCCACGTCGAGCGCGGCGTACTTGTCCTCCTCCGACGCCTCGGCTCGCACGACCGGCCCCTTGGCGTAGCACGTGATCTCGACCCGGTCACCGGCTTTGGACTGTCGACGATTGGGCTCGTGACTGACCAGCACCTCGATCCGCCTCGTGCGCGGCTGGAGCTGCATGACCTTGGCCAGCTTCTCCTCGATGTGCGCCCGGAAACGATCGGAGACGGTCAGGTGCCGTCCGGTGACGATTATGTCCACGTGGTCCTCCTCGTGCTGCTGGGTGCTGCCTGGGCTCAAAGCGGCTCGGACGTCAGGGGCACCACCTCCGGAGGATCGGGGGCTCTCATACCGAACGCTAGTCGGGGATGCTGTGGCCCACAAGGGCGGGGTCGGATGCCGTGTCGCGGCTCCCTCGCGACCGCCGCGGCGTCGCCGCCACGGCCACCGCGACGACGTGTGGGGCGCCGTGGGCACGCAACGCGCGGGCCGCCTCGGTGAGGGTCGCTCCGGTCGTGACGACGTCGTCGGCGAGCACGCACGCGCTCCCCCGCACCGCGTCACGCCCCCCTGGCGTGACGTCGATCGCGCCCGCGAGGTTGGCGCGACGGGCGACGCGGCCCAGCCGCGCCTGGTCGGCGACGGCGCGCACGTGGGCGAGGACCGGGGCGACCGCGAGGGGCACGGCATCCGCTCCCCGCAGGTGGTCGACGGCGGCGCGTGCGAGGTCGGCGACCGGGTCGTCGCCGCGCCGACGACGCGAGTCGAGCGAGGTCGGCAGCGGCACGACGAGCACGCGCTCGCCAGACGCGACCGCGAGCCGCAGGGTCGGATCGGTCGCGAGCGCCGTCGAGAGCCCGAGGGCCAGGGCCTGGGCGAGCAGGGGCCGCAGGTCGCGGCGGTCCTCGTCCTTGTAGGCCGTGATCGCCGACCGGAGGGCGCCCTCGAAGCGGGCCGCGGCCCAGCAGTGCGGCATGCCCGGTGGCGGCGGGGCCGGGGTGACGAGGGCCGCGCCGCCCGGCAGCGCAGACGCCCGCAGGTCACCGCGGCAGGGCCGGCACAGTGGGCCACCGGCATCCCCGCACACGGCGCAGCCGGCCGGCAGCACCAGGTCGACGGCCGCGACGAGAGCCGCCCTCACCCGCACCCGCTCCACCCCGTGCCGCGCATCTCCACAGCGTCGGGCACCGGGCACGTCGCGGCCAGGGCGTCCCGCGGGCTGTGGACGAGGAGGGCCGGCGCGGCCCGCTGTGGACGGTCAGCCGGTCGCGACGGCCAGGTCGGTGGCCGGACCGCTGTCCACCCACTGCGAGCCGGTGCGGCCGAGGAGCCGTCCGGCCGCGGTCACGACCCACAGCCCGCGCTCGCCGCCGGTCGACGCGATGGCGACGCCGTCCTTCACTGCGGTGAGCCCGCGGACGTCGCCACCCACCGTGATGACGGCCGGCTGCAGCGTCTTCCCGTCGATGACGCCGAGGATGGCGAGGGTGCGCTCGTCGGTCCAGGCGAGGCTGGTGGCCCGCGTCACCGACGCGGCGAGCCTCAGGGGCTCGGCCAGGCGCAGCGGCACGCCACCTCCCCCGCGCACGACGCCGGTGAGGTCGATGCGCACGTCGGAGCCGTTCGGCAGGGTCGAC
>DATITJ010000113.1:0-5273 GCA_035467935.1 Ornithinibacter sp. | reverse complement strand
TGCGCCAGCACTTTGCGGATGTTCGCGGCAGACACGGCCTGCCCCGGCTGGGGCCGCAGCGCGTGGAGGTCGGCGGCGAACACGTCGTCGGTGCCGAGCAGGCCCTCGACCGACATGGCGGCGGCGACGTCGGCGACGACGAGCAGCTCGCGCAGGTCGTGCACGGCGAGACAGAGCATGCCGAGCATGCCATCAGTGCCGTTGATGAGGGCCAGGCCCTCCTTCTCCTCGAGCTCGACGGGCCGGATGCCGGCCGCGGCCAGGGCGTCGGCGGCCGGCATCCGCTCGCCGTGCGCGTCACGGACGACGCCCTCGCCCATGAGCGCCAGCGCGCAGTGCGCCAAGGGGGCGAGGTCGCCCGAGCAGCCGAGCGAGCCGTACTCGTGGACGACCGGGGTGATGCCGGCGTCGAGCAGGGCGACGTAGGTCGTGAGGGTCTTCTCGCGGATGCCGGTGCGCCCGGTCGCGAGGGTCGAGATGCGCAGGAGCATGAGGGCGCGCACCACCTCGTGCTCGACCTCGGGGCCGGAGCCTGCGGCGTGCGAGCGGACGAGGGAGCGCTGCAGCTGGCGGCGCCTCGCGACGGGACTGTGCCGGGTGGCGAGGGCGCCGAACCCGGTGGAGACGCCGTAGTGCGGCTCGGTGTCGTCGGCGAGGCCGCGGATCACCTCGCGGGTGCGGCGGACCTCGGCCAGCGCCTCCTCGGCGAGGCGCACCGGGGCACGGTGACGGGCGACCAGCACGACCTCGTCGATGGTGAGGGGGCCGGTGCCGACGGCGACGGGCTCGAACCCCGGGGTTGCGGCTGCGCTGCTCATGACGTCCATTGGAGCGCCCGACGGAGGCGAGCGGCAGGGGCGGCGACGGCATACCGTCTCGCGGGCGAGACCCCGTCGAGTCACGATCGACCGACAGGTCACCCCAGGGACGGGCGGATCCGCACCCGAGTGGCCGCCCCGGCGGCGCCGAGGGCGACCCGGCAGTCTCGTCGGTGAGATCGCTTTTCGTCTGGAGGAGTCGAACGCCATGATCGTGGGGTGCGCAGCGGCTGCTGTCGCGCTTGCTGTCCGCAGAGAAGGTCGAGAACACCATGGCCAGACGGAGGCGGCGTCGCTCGACGCCGGCGGGGCAGCTCTTCGCCCTCCAGGTCGCGATCATCGCCGTCGTCCTCGGGGCCGTCGCGCAGAGCCTGGTGACCCGGACGTCGGTGTCGTCGGTGAGTCTCGCCGAGGCCGACGAGTCGGCGGACGCCGTGGGCGCGACCGGGGGCGCGGTCCCGCTGCTCCTGGGGGTGAGCGCGGAGCTCGTCGGCATCTCGCGGGTCAGCGTCCGGCGCCACCTCGAGCACTACGTGACGATGGGCCAGGCCGACGTGCGGCTGGGCTACGGCTCGACCGGCAGGCCCGAGCGCCGCTACCGCTGGATGCCGTGACCGTGGCCAACGCCCCCGCCGCCGGCCACGCCCTCGACGTGCTCGCCCTCATCGCCCGCCGGGGTGAGCCGGTGCCCGCGGCGGCGATCGCCCGCGACCTCGGCCTGCCGCGCTCGAGCGTCTACCACCTGCTGGCCGTGCTCGTGGAGCGCGGCTTCGTGCGCCACCTGCCGGAGGAGCGGCGCTACGGCCTCGGGCTCGCCTCCTACGAGCTGGGGTCGGCCTACCAGCGCCAGGCGCCGCTCGAGCGGATGGCACGCGCGGTCATGGACCGGCTCGTCGACCAGACCGGCCACAACGCCCACCTCGCGGTGCTCCATGGCCGCGACGTCCTCTACGTCATCGAGCAGCGCGCCCCCGGACGGCCGCTCCTCGTCACCGATGTCGGGGTGCGCCTGCCCGCCGCGCTCACGGCATCCGGCCTGGCGATGCTCGCGGCGCTGCCGGCGGCACAGGTGCGGGCGCTCTACCCCGACCGGTCGGCGCTCGTCCAGCGCGACGGGCGAGGGCCGGCATCCACGACCCGGCTCCGGGCACAGCTGCAGATGGTGCGCCAACGCGGCCACGCGGTCGAGGACGGCCTCGTGACACCCGGACTCGGCTCGGTGGCGGTCGCGGTGCTCGACCACAACGACTACCCCGTGGCCGGCGTCGCCGTGACCTACCCCCAGTCCGACATGGACGACGCGACGATCACGCGCCTCGTGGCAGCAGTCGGCCGGGCGGGCGACAGCCTCAGCGTGCGGCTCGGTCGCGCCGCCCGCTGACCGAGACGGCGTCCCCGTGGGTGGCTGCTCACAGCGGCCTGCCTCGACGCGGCCGCGCTCGCTAGGCTGCGAAGAGGACGGCACGGCTGAGCGGAGCGCACCATGGACGCGGCGCGGGAGTACGACGTCATCGTCGTCGGTTCGGGCATCGGAGGCCTGGCGGCAGCCGGTCTGCTGGCGAGGCTCGAGGGCAAGCGGGTCCTCGTCCTGGAGTCCCACTTCAAGCTCGGCGGCTTCACGCACACGTTCCAGCGCAAGGGGTTCCACTGGGACGTCGGGATCCACTACCTCGGTGGGCTCCGGCAGGGCAGCACCCTGCGCGGGCTCTTCGACCTGGTCACCGGCGGCAGCGTGAAGTGGCAGCAGATGCCGCACGTGTTCGAGGTGTTCCACTACCCGGACCTGACCTTCGAGGTGCCGAGCGACCCCCGCGAGTACGCGGCCGCCCTCGTCGCGGCGTTCCCCGCCGAGGCCGATGGCATCGCGCGCTACTTCGCCGACGTCCGAAGGGCCGCCGACTGGTACGGGCGCGAGACCTACCGGTGGTCGGCGCCCGGCATCCTGCGCGCGGGCCTGGGCGTGTCCGGGCTCAGGGACCGTGGCCTCGCGCTGACGACGACGAAGGACTACCTCGAGCAGCACCTCACCGACCCCCGTCTGCGCGCCGTCCTCGCCTCGCAGTGGGGCGACTACGGGCTCCCGCCCTCGCGCAGCGCCTTCTCCGTGCACGCCCTCGTGGTGCAGCACTACCTCCGCGGCGGGTGGTACCCCGTCGGGACCTCGAGGACGATCGCCGACGGGGCCAAGGAGGTCATCGAGTCGCGCGGTGGGGCGTGCCTCGTCGACCACACGGTCGAGGAGATCCTCGTCGAGGACGGCCGGGTGACAGGGGTGTCGGTGAGCTACAAGAAGGGCCGCGGTCCCCGGCACACGACCTTCCGGGCGCCGGTCGTGATCTCGGATGCCGGCGCGCACACGACCGCGACCCGCCTCCTCCCGATCGGGGTGGCTCCACGGCTCACCGCGTCGGTGGCCTCGGCCGAGCCGTCGGCATCCACGGTCACCCTGTACCTCGGGCTGCGGGACTCACCCGCCACGCTCGGCTTCACCGGGGCCAACCACTGGTACTTCGACTCCTACGACCACGACCGCACGCGCGCTCGGTGGGGCGACGTGCTCGAGGGCCGCCCGCCCGGCGCCTACCTGTCCTTCCCCTCGCTGAAGGACGCGGACGCGCACCGCCACACCGCCGAGGTGATCGCCTTCGTCGACTACGACGCGTTCGCCCCGTGGCGCGACGAGGCCTGGAAACGGCGGGGACCGGCATACGAGGCCCTCAAGACCCGGATCGGCGACGGGCTGCTCGACCTCGTCGAACGCCACCACCCCGGCTTCCGCGACCTCGTCACCTTCGCCGAGCTCTCCACCCCGCTCACGGTCGAGGGCTTCACCGGCCACCGCGAGGGAGGCATCTACGGGATCGCCGCGACTCCGCAGCGGATCAGGGACCACCTGGTCCCGGCGACGACCGAGGTCGACGGGCTGTACCTCGCGGGGGCCGACGTGTGCTCGCCCGGTGTGGCGGGGGCTCTCATGGGCGGGGTCTTCGCCGCCGGGGCCGTGATCGGCGCCAAGGGCCTTCCCACGATCATGGGGGCCGCCCGGGGCGAGGCCCACGCCGAGCCGTAGGTCGGCGGCCGGGCCGATCCCCCGGGCGGGAGATCCTCCCGGGCGGCCCGGGAGCCGGCCCGTTGTACCCCGACCCGCAGAGCGCGACGGTGGTGGGACCGGCGCGGACCAGCCCGCGCCCCACCCAGGAGGCACCCATGTCCGCAGCACTGCATCCGCCCGTCGAGGCCACCGCGCCGACCCAGGACCCCGCCCTGTGGCGCGCGGCCGGAGGGCTGGCACTGGCGCACGTCGTGCTCCTCGCCGTCGGCGTGTCCGTCCGCGGGACCCCCGTGACGCACCCCGGGCAGGAGGGGATCGAGCACTCGTGGTCGGACGCGCCACTCGAGCGCATCCTCGGGGCGGGCTGGGTCGACGTCATGGGCTTCGTCGTCCTCGTGCCGGTGCTCGTGTTCCTCGCCCGAGCCTTCGGCCGCGGCGAGTCCTCGTCCTGGGCCTCCCGGAGTGCCGCCGCTGCCGGCCTCGCGTACGTCGTCACCGTGGGTGGCGCGGGGTTCTCCGCCGGCGCGGCCGCGGCTTGGGGGGCCGCGCACGGCCTCGACCTCGAGTCGGCCCTCGCCGTCAACAACGTCCGCAACTTCTCGTACTTCGTCGGCCTGACCTTCCTGGGGGCGCACGCCGTCGGGCTCGGTCTCGCCGCCCTCGGCGACCGACGGATGGTGCGCTGGGTCGGGTGGGGAGGAGTGGGCGTCGGCGTCGTCCTGATCCTCGGCGTGCCGCTGGCCGCGATCGGCGTCGCCAACGTCGCGATGCCGCTGTGGATGCTCTGGTGGGTGGGGCTGGCCGTGCTCATGCTGCGACACGGGGCGGGTCGCCCGTGACGGGAGGACCGCTCATGCGTCACAGTGCTGACGTGGGGAGTCACTGATGGGCACTGCCCGGGTCGCGGTGGTCGGGCTCGCCGGCGCCGCGGCGCCGGCGGGCGCGGTCGTGTCCGTCGTCCTCGGCCGCGGGGAGCCCGGCCACACCGACCGGCTCGCGATCCTGCTCGTCATCGTCACGTACGCCGTGGTCGCGACGGTGATCCTGGTGGCGCGTCCGGGAAACACCATCGGCCGGCTCCTGATGGCCGGCACGATGGCCTGGGGGATGGGCGAGGGCCTGCTCGCGATCGGTGTCGAGGGCGCCGTCACCGAACCGGGATCCGTGCCGGCAGCGGCAGCGGTCGGCGTGCTGGGGACCGCGGTGCGGGCGGTCGGCTGGCTGGTGCTCGCACTGCTCGTGCCGCTCCTCTTCCCGGACGGGCGCACGGCGTGGCCCGGGCGGCGCCTGCCCGTCCTGCTCGCGGTGGCCGCCATCGCGGCCTTCGGCCTCGCCGCCCTCGTCAACCCCACCCCGCTCGAGAGCCGGTGGGGCACGGTGCCGAACCCGGTGGGGCTGCCGGG
>DATITJ010000112.1:0-1925 GCA_035467935.1 Ornithinibacter sp. | reverse complement strand
GGGGGCGGTCCGTACCCTTGTGCGGTGACGCCTTCCCCCCTCGACCGCCGACGTCTGCTCACCGGGGGCGGCGCGGCGTTCGGGTTGGCCCTCCTCGCGGGGTGCGACACCTCCTCACCGGCGAGCACCGCATCCGCAAGTGCCACGACTCCCGCCGGCCCGACGGCATCCGCGTCGCCCACGGCATCCGCCTCGCCCACGGCATCCGCCTCGCCCTCGCCGACCCCGACCGCCGACGCGGCCCCCGCCCTCGTGGCGGCACCCCGGCTGGCCGCGCGGCTGGAGGACTACCTCGGCGGGCGCAGCGGCACCCTCGGGCTGGAGCTCGTCGACCTCTCGCGCGACGAGGTGTTCCGGCACGAGCCACGCGAGGCCGAGTGCTACAGCACGATCAAGGTGCTCGTCCTCACCACGGTGCTGCGCCAGGCGCAGGAGGACGACCGGGCCCTCACCGCGCAGCAGGAGCGCCTGGCCCGTTCGATGATCACCCGCAGCGACAACGCCGCCACCGAGACCCTGCTCGCGCAGGTGGGGCGCGACGAGGTGCGTCGGGTCGCGGGGATGATCGGGATGGACCGCACCGAGATCGACGACACGGCTTGGTGGGGCTTCTGGCGCACCGTGCCCGGCGACCTCAACCTCATGGTGGGCGCCGTGCTGTCGTCCGACGAGGTCCTCGACGGTGCCCGTCGCACCCAGGCGCGCTTCCTCATGGCCGACGTCGTGCCGGAGCAGCGCTGGGGCGTGTTCGCGCCGGAGGAGGACGGCGACGCGTACGTCGCGGCGAAGAACGGCTGGGGCCCGCTGCCCGACGGGTACCGGCTCAACTCGACCGGCTGGGTCAGCGGCGACGGCCGCGACTACCAGCTGAGCATCCTGTCGAACAGCCCCGCCGGGTTCCGGTACGGCCGCACGACGATCTCGCGCGTCGCCCAGCTCTGCCACGACGCCCTGGCCGCCCCCCTCGCGTGAGCCGTCCCCGGCCCCACCGGTAGACGTGTCGAACCGAACTGACGGAGAGCATCTGCGGCACAGGCCTACTCGACGTCCACCCACCCCAGGGTTCGTTCGACGGCCTTGTGCCACCCGGCATACCCGTCACGTCGCTGCGCGTCGGTCCACCGCGGCTCCCAGCGCTCGTCCTCGGCCCAGTTCGCGCGCAGCTCGGCCGTCCCCGACCAGAACCCGGTGGCCAGCCCTGCGGCATACGCCGCACCGAGCGCGGTCGTCTCGGGTACGACCGGCTTGGAGACGGGCACCCCGAGGATGTCGGCCTGCAGCTGCATGCACAGCCGGTTGGCCGTGATGCCACCGTCGACCTTGAGGCAGGTGAGCGTGACGCCGGAGTCGGCGGCCATCGCCTCGACGACGTCGCGCGACTGGTAGCAGATCGCCTCGAGGGTGGCCCGGGCGAGGTGGGCGTTGGTGTTGAAGCGTGAGAGCCCGACGATCGCGCCGCGGGCGTCACTGCGCCAGTAGGGGGCGAACAGGCCGCTGAACGCCGGCACGAAGTAGACCCCGCCGGTGTCCTCGACCGACGCGGCGAGCGTCTCGACCTCCGAGGCGCCCGAGATGATGCCGAGCTGGTCGCGCAGCCACTGCACGGCGCTGCCGGTCACCGCGATGGACCCCTCGAGGGCGTAGACCGGCTTCGCGTCACCGAGCTGGTAGGCGACGGTCGTGAGCAGGCCGTTGGTGCTGCGCACGAGCTCCTCGCCGGTGTTGAGCAGGAGGAAGTTGCCCGTACCGTAGGTGTTCTTGGCCTCGCCGGGCTCGAAGCACACCTGGCCGACGGTCGCCGCCTGCTGGTCGCCGAGGACCCCCGCGATCGGCACGCGGGTCGAGCCGCGGCCGCCGGTCGTCGTGCCGTATGCCGTGGCGTCGCTGCTCGCGTGGATGGTCGGCAGCATCCGCCTCGGGATGCC
>DATITJ010000111.1:0-3756 GCA_035467935.1 Ornithinibacter sp. | reverse complement strand
GGGCGCGTGCTTCGGCTTCCTGTGGTGGAACGCCGCACCCGCCAAGATCTTCATGGGCGACACCGGGTCCCTCGCCCTGGGCGGCGGGCTCGCCGGCCTGGCGATCCTCACCCGCACCGAGCTGCTCGTCGTCATCCTCGGCGGCCTGTTCGTCACGATCACCCTGTCGGTGATCATCCAGGTCGCCAGCTTCAAGACGACCGGGAAACGGGTGTTCCGCATGGCGCCCCTGCAACACCACTTCGAGCTGCTCGGGTGGCAGGAGGTCACGATCGTCATCCGGTTCTGGATCGTGGCCGGGCTGTTCGTGGCGCTCGGACTCGGCCTGTTCTACGCGGAGTGGGTGGTGGGCGCCGGATGACCGCCGGCACCGCAGACCGTCTCGAGGGCCTCACCCACCGCCAGGCGGCCTGGGCCGGGCTGCGGGTCGTCGTCGCCGGCCTCGGTGTCAGCGGGTTCGCCGCGGCCGACGCCCTTCTCGAGCGCGGCGCCCACGTGCTCGTCGTCGACGGCGCCGAGCCGGCCGACGGCTCCGCGATGTCGGAGCGGGCCCGCATCCTCGACATCCTCGGCGCGCGGCTCTCCTTCGGTCCCGACGCCGTCGACCGGATGCCGGACGCACCGGTCGACCTCGTCGTCACCTCCCCGGGATGGCCCCCCGACCAGCCGTTGCTCGCCGCGGCCGGCGCGGCCGCCGTCCCCGTGTGGGGCGAGGTCGAGCTGGCCTGGCGGATGCGGCCGCTCGAGGGCGCCGCGCCCTGGCTCACCGTGACCGGCACCAACGGCAAGACGACGACCGTGCAGATGCTCACCTCGATCCTGCGCGCCGCCGGTCTGCGGGCCTGCAGTGCCGGCAACGTCGGCACGCCGGTCCTCGAGGCCGTGATGGACCCCGAGCCCTACGACGTCATCGTCGTCGAGCTCTCGAGCTTCCAGCTGCACTGGTCGCACTCGATCGCCCCGCGCGCCTCGGCGTGCCTCAACGTCGCCCCCGACCACGTCGACTGGCACGGCTCCTTCGACGAGTACGCCGCGGCGAAGGGACGGGTCTACCAGCGCACCGAGGTCGCCTGCGTCTACAACGTCCAGGACGAGCGCACCCGGCGCCTCGTCGAGGACGCCGACGTGCAGGACGGATGCCGTGCCGTCGGCTTCACGCTGGGCGTGCCGGGCCTGTCGGAGGTCGGCCTCGTCGACGACGTCCTCGCCGACCGCGCGTTCGTCGAGGAGCGCCGCACGGCCGCCGCCGAGCTCGCGACGCTCGACGACATCCGCGGTGACGCACCCGAGCCCGCTCCCCACCTCGTCGCCAACGCCCTCGCCGCGGCGGCCCTGGCGCGCGCCCACGGGGTGCCCGCCGCCGCCGTCCGCGACGGGCTGCGGGCCTTCACCCCGGAGGCGCACCGCATCGCCGAGGTGGGCACGGTGCACGGCATCCGGTGGGTCGACGACTCCAAGGCGACCAACCCCCACGCCGCACGCGCGAGCCTGGCGGCGTACGAGCACGTCGTGTGGGTCGCGGGCGGCCTGCTCAAGGGTGCCGACGTCGAGGACCTCGTGGCCGGGGCGGCCGAGCGGCTGCGTGGCGTCGTGCTCATCGGGCGCGACCGGGCGGCGATCGCGGAGGCACTGGCCCGACACGCGCCGGATGTCCCCGTCGTCGACGTCGGGCGCACCGACACTGGAGCCATGGACCTGGTGGTGAGGGAGGCCCTCGAGCTCGCGCACGAGGGCGATGTCGTGCTGCTGGCCCCGGCCGCCGCGTCCATGGACATGTTCACGGACTACGGCGCGCGCGGTGACGCCTTCGCCGAAGCGGTCCGCCGGCTCGCCGCGGGGGAGTAGCCCGTGAGCAGCGCGACCGCACCGGCGCGTGCGGGCCAGCGCCACTCCACCAAGATCGGTGGCTGGCTCGGCCGCCTGGACTCGCCCGTGACGACCTACTACCTCCTCGTCTGCGTCACCACGGCCCTGGTCGTCTTCGGGCTGATCATGGTGCTCTCGGCGTCGGCGATCGTCTCGCTCGACAAGACGTCGTCGGCGTACTCGATCTTCCTCAAGCAGGCAGGCTTCGCCCTCGTCGGCGTCGCCGCCCTCGCGGTGGCGTCGCGGTTGACCGTGCCGATGTGGAAGAGACTGGCGCTTCCGATCCTCACCGTGGGGATCGTGCTCCAGCTGCTGGTGCTGACGCCGCTGGGGCTCAGCGTCAACGGCAACCAGAACTGGCTGCGGCTCGGGCCGGTCACCGTGCAGCCCTCCGAGGTCATCAAGCTGGGCCTCGTGCTCGCCGGTGGGCTCGTGCTGGGCGCGAAGCGCAAGTCCCTGCACTCCTTCAGCCACGTCCTCGTCCCCTACCTCGTGCCGATCGCCGCGGTGAGCATCGGCGCGGTCGTGCTCGGCCACGACCTCGGCACCGTGCTCATCCTCGGTGCGATCGTCGCGGGGGTGCTCTTCGCGGCGGGGATCCCGTTGCGCTGGTTCGCCTTCGCCGGGGTCCCGTTCCTCCTCATGGCGTTCGCGTTCGTCGTCACCAGCCCCAACCGCCTCGGCCGGTTCGACGTGTGGCTCGGGCGCGACACCAACGAGTTCGGTGCGGCGCGCCAGCCCCTCCACGGGCGCTACGCTCTCGCCGACGGCGGGTGGTTCGGGCTCGGGCTCGGGGCCAGCCGCGAGAAGTGGGGCCTGCTGTCCGAGCCGCACAACGACTTCATCTTCGCGATCATCGGCGAGGAGCTCGGCCTGCCCGGCACCCTCGCGGTGCTCCTGCTCTTCGCGGGCCTCGCGCTGGCCTGCTACCGCCTCGTCACTCGGACCGACGACTTCTTCGTGCGGGTGGCGACGGCCGGCATCATGACCTGGATCGTCGTGCAGGCGGTCATCAACATCGGAGCCGTCATCAACCTCCTCCCGGTCATCGGGGTGCCGCTGCCCCTCGTCTCCTCGGGCGGCTCCTCGCTCGTCACGACGATGTTCGCGCTCGGCATCCTGCTGTCCTTCGCGCGCTCCGAACCGGGCTGCGCCGAGGCCCTCTCCGCGCGCCCGTCGGCGCTGCGGCGCTCGCTCGCCGTGCTGCCGGGTGCGGCGCGCAGGGCCCGGTCGTGACGGCCGCCGGTCCCCGGTCGGTGCTCCTCGCAGGTGGCGGCACGGCCGGTCACGTCTCGCCGCTCCTGGCGCTGGCCGACTGCCTGCGCCGCCGCGACCCCGAGGTGAGGGTCACCGCGCTCGGCACCGCTGCCGGGCTCGAGTCCCGCCTCGTCCCCGAGCGGGGCTACCCGCTCCTCGAGGTGCCGAAGGTCCCGTTCCCGCGGCGCCCCTCCGGCGACCTGCTGCGCCTGCCGGGCAACCTGCGCCGCGCGGTCAGGGCCGCCGAGGACGCCATCGACAGCACCGGGGCGGAGGTCGTCGTCGGCTTCGGCGGCTACGTCTCGGCCCCTGCCTACCTCGCAGCGCGCCGCCGCGGCACCCCCGTCGTGGTCCACGAGCAGAACGCCCGGCCCGGGCTCGCGAACCGGCTCGGCGCCCGGATCGCCGCCGCCGTCGCGGTGACCTTCCCCGGCACACCGCTGGCGCACGCCACGGTCACCGGGATGCCGCTGCGCCTCGAGATCGCGACGCTCGACCGCGCCGGCCACCGTGCCGAGGCGCGGTAACGGTTCGGGCTCACCGACGCCCCCACCGTCCTCGTGACCGGTGGGTCGCTCGGCGCCCAGCGCCTCAACGACGCGTTCGCCGCGGCCGCGGCCGACCTGTCCGAGG
>DATITJ010000110.1:0-5679 GCA_035467935.1 Ornithinibacter sp. | reverse complement strand
CGATGTGCCCGTCGAACGCGATGAGCGTCTCCCCCGCGCCCATCGCCCCGATCGCGCTGCCCAGGCCGTCGATCCGGGTGCTCGTGTAGCCGAGCCGGTCCATCTCCGCGACGACGAGGCGGGACTTGGCCTCCTCGTGGCGGCTGGTGCCGGCGTTGCGGATCAACGCCCGCAGGAAGGTGACCATGTCGGCGCGGTAGCCCTCAGCGGCCGCACGAACGGCGTCGTAGTCGATCTGTGGCATCTGGCTGACTCCCTTTCGTGGCAGGACCCGATCACCGGTGCCAGCGCGGCGGTGCGGTCTCCCAGAGGTCGTGGAGCCGGGCGACCGGGTCGGCGACCTTGCTGAGGAAGACCATCGCGGCGATGGCGTAGGGCTTGTTGCCCGCCTGCTCGTACAGCGGCACGCGGTGGCGGTCGAACACCTCGGCAGCCACCTCGCCCGCCTCGCACGAGACACCGGTGATGTCGGCCGGCAGCGGGTGCAGGTAGAGGCCGTCGCCGCCCCGGGTGGTGCGCATCAGGGCGGCGGTGGTCGTCCACTCGCGGCGCTCGGCGTTGCTCTCGAGCAGCCGCTGCTCGAGGGCGCGGATGCCGTCAGCGTCACCGACGTCGTGCAGCGCGGCGCGCTCCCGCATCGCCGCGATCGGCGCCCAGCTCTTGGCGCAGACGACGTCGGCACCCTCGAAGGCCTCGGCCATCGAGTGCGTGACGGTGAAGGAGCCGCCGGAGCGCTCGGCCGCGCGGGCGGCCACCTCGAACGGCTCGGGCAGCAGGTCGTAGCCCGGCGGATGGGCCAGCACGACGTCCATCCCGAGCCGGGTCATCAGGGCGACCATGCCCTGCGGTACGGACAGCGGCTTGCCATAGCTCGGCGAGTGCGCCCAGGTCATCGCCAGCCGCTTGCCGCGCAGCGCGTCGACACCGCCGAACCGGTGCACGAGGTGCAGCAGGTCGGCCACCGACTGCGTGGGGTGGTCGACGTCGCTCTGCAGGTTCACGACGGTCGGGCGCTGCTCGAGCACCCCGTCGCGGTGGCTATCGGCGAGGAAGCGCGCGACGTCGCTCATGTAGCGGTGGCCGTGCCCGACGTAGAGGTCGTCACGGATGCCGACGACGTCGGCCATGAAGGAGACCATCGTGGCCGTCTCCCGCACGGTCTCGCCGTGGGCGATCTGGGAGCTGCCCTCGTCGAGGTCCTGCACCTCGAGGCCGAGCAGGTTGCACGCCGAGGCGTAGGAGAACCGGGTACGGGTCGAGTTGTCGCGGAAGAGCGAGACCCCGAGGCCGGAGTCGAAGACCCGGCAGCTGCGGTTGGCCTCCCGCAGGGCGCGCAGCGCGTCGGCGACCGCCAGCACGGCGCGGACCTCGTCGTCCGTGAGGTCCCAGGTGAGCAGGAAGTCGGTGCCGTGCAGCCCGTGGTGGTCCAGCCCGGCCAACCGGCCGACAGCCGCCGCGAAGTCCATCGCACGTCCCGTCCCAGATGCTGTCACCCAGTCTAGGGTCGGCGCCCCGGCCGCCGGACGTGGCTCCGGTCACCCCGCCTAGCATCGGGCCATGGCCGCCTCGCGTCTCGTCACGAACCCGCACGTCGACCGCGAGCACGTGCCGCACGGGGAGGTCCCGGCACCGACGTTCCACCCCTCGCTGCCCGGATTCGCACCCACGCCGGTCCGCTCGGCCCCGTCGGCCGCCGCCCGGCTGGGCGTCGCGCAGGTGCTGGTCAAGGACGAGAGCGAGCGGATGGGGATGCCGTCGTTCAAGATCCTCGGCGCGTCGTGGGCGACCTACCGCGCGGTGCTGGCGACGCTCGGCCGGCAACCCGGCCCGGCCCCGTCGTTCGGCGCGCTCCGCGAGGCGGTGGCCACGGCCGGACGCGAGCTGACGCTCGTCGCCGCGACGGACGGCAACCACGGCCACGCGGTGGCGCACCTGGCCGCGCTCCTCGCCCTGCCGGCAGTCGTCCTCGTGCCGGCCGGCACGGCCGCGAGTCGCATCGAGCGGATCGCCGCGGAGGGCGCCGAGGTGCGGGTGGTCGACGGCAACTACGACGACACGATCCTCGCCAGCGCCGCCCTCGACGACGACGCCCACGTCGTCGTCGACGACACCTGCTGGGAGGGCTACACCGACGTGCCCGGCTGGGTCATCGACGGCTACTCCACGATGCTCACCGAGGTCGTGGCCGCCATAGACGGCGGTGAGATGCCCGAGCCCACCGTCGTCGCCGCCCAGGTCGGGGTGGGCGCCCTCAGCGCGTCCGTCGTCCGCGCCTTCGCGCGCCGGCCGGCCCGCCTGATCGTCGGCGTGGAGCCCACCGCCGCCGCCTGCGTCACCGAGAGCGTGCTCGCCGGCCGGCTCGTCACCGTTGCAGCAGAGGGGAACACGTGCATGGCCGGCCTCAACTGCGGCACCCCGTCGGTCATCGCGTTCGAGAGCAACCTGCGCGGCTGCGACGCGATGGTCACGATCGACGATTCCTTCGCCGAGGATGCCGTGCGCCTCCTCCACGCCGACGGCATCGACGCGGGCGAGAGCGGGGCGGCGGGCCTGGCGGGCCTGCTGGCGCAGGGCGCGAGCCTCGGGCTCACGGCATCCGACGTGGTGCTCGTCGTGCTCACCGAGCGCCCCACCGACCCCGAGAGCTTCGCCCGGATCATCGGGGAGTGACGATCGCCGCACGACCCGGCACGCCCTCGCCGAGCGGATGGATGATGGCGGCATGGGAGCCTGCGACACCGTCCTCGATGCCGCACTGCAGAACCAGTTCGGGCTCGCGGACACGGTGGTGGACGAAGCGGTGCTGGACACCAGTGCCCGCCGCTTCCGCGAGCGGGGCATCGTCATGCCGACGTTCGCCCAGCTGGCCGACCCGCACGGTGTGCCGCTGGCGATGGTCGGCGACGCCGACCCGCAGGCCGCCGACCCCCGCAACCTGTGGCGGGTGCACTGGTACAACGACCTGCGTGGTGGGCGGGTCGAGGTTCCCGAGCACGTGGTGCTGCCGCCGGAGCTGACCGGGATCGAGAGCCCGGTGCTCGTCGTGCTGGGCAACCGCTTCCCGATGATCTCGACCCACAAGGTGCTCGCGGCCTACGGCTGCCTCGCGCCGCGGGTGGTGACCGGCCAGTTCGACCCCACGTACCACCGCGCGATCTGGCCCTCGACGGGCAACTACGCCCGCGGCGGGGTGGCGATCAGCAGGCTGATGGCCTCTCGGGGCGTGGCGATCCTGCCCACCGGCATGAGCCGGGAGCGCTTCGACTGGCTGGACCGGTGGTGCGAGAACCCGGCGGAGGACGTCATCCGCACGGTCGGCACGGAGTCGAACGTCAAGGAGATCTACGACGAGTGCAACCGGCTCGCCCTCGAGCCGGAGAACTTCGTGTTCAACCAGTTCGCCGAGTTCGGCAACCACCTCGTGCACTACGCCGTCACCGGCTCGGCCCTCTCGCACGTCTTCGAGAGCTACCGCCGGCAGGTGGGTCGCGACCTGCGGCTGGCCCTGATGACGAGCGCGACCGGGTCCGCCGGCACGATCGCCGCCGGGGAGTACCTCAAGGACACCCACGGCACCAAGGTGCTCGCCGCGGAGGCCCTCGAGTGCCCGACACTGCTCGAGAACGGCTTCGGCGAGCACAACATCCAGGGCATCGGCGACAAGCACGTGCCCCTCATCCACAACATCATGCGGCACGACCTGGTCGCGGCGGTGAGTGACCGCGCCACCGATCACCTCGAGGTGATGTTCGACGAGCCGGAGGGCCTGGCCCACCTGGCCGGGCTCGGCGTCACCACTCCGGTCCTGGAGGCGCTCGCCGACTTCGGGTTCTCCTCGATCTGCAACGTGCTCGCCGCGATCTCGGGTGCGAAGGTGCTCGGCCTCGGCCCGGACGACGTCATCGTCACCGTCGCGACGGACGGGGGGCAGATGTACGCGTCGGAGCGGACGAAGATCGTGCAGCGTGACTTCGGAGGTGAGTTCACCCGGCTCGACGCCGCGGCGGTCTGGGGCGAGCACCTCGCCAACGTGCCGACAGACGCCACCCTCGAGCTGACCGAGCGCGACCGCAACCGCATCTTCAACCTGGGCTACTACACGTGGGTCGAGCAACAGGGCACCCCGTTCGAGCTCTTCGAGCCTCGGCGCGGTCAGGCCTTCTGGCGCGGGCTCCGGTCCTACCTCCCGCGGTGGGACGCGCTGATCACCGACGTCAACGCCCGGGTGGCGGCCTTGTGATGATCACCCGGTTCCGTTGCCGGAGGCGCGGTCAAGGTTCACCATCGAGGTATGAGGTACCGGGCCGCCGGTGACGTCGGGGTTCTCGATGGGTGACCTCATGCGCCCGCTTCCCTTCCCCACCCTGGTGGAGTGGGCCCTGGCCGAGCACCGCCGGCACGGCAGCATCTTCGGCCTGCGGTCGCAGCACTTCTTCGAGCCCTCGGGACGCACGATCCACGACGCCTGCGGGCACACCCTGGCCACCCCGGTCGGGCCGGCGGCCGGCCCGCACACCCAGCTCGCGCAGAACATCGTCACCGCCTGGCTCGCCGGCGCGCGAGTCGTCGAGCTCAAGACGGTGCAGGTGCTCGATGGGGACGCCCTGCGAGCGGCGGTGCCGAAGCCGTGCATCAACGCCGAGGACGAGGGGTTCAACTGCGAGTGGTCCACCGAGCTCACCGTGGCCCAGGCCTTCGCGGAGTACGTGCACGCCCACCTCGCCATCGCGGTGCTCGCGGCCGAGCTCGGGCTCGACGACGACGTGGTGTTCAACGCTTCGGTGGGCTACGACCTGGCCGGTCTGCGGCAGCCCGCGGTGGACGGCTTCGTGGAGGGCCTGCGCGACGCGTCGGCGACCACCGTGTTCCGCGACGCGCTGGCATGGCTCGAGGCCCACCTCGGGAGCTTCGCCCGCTTCGACCGCACGCACCTCGACCGCATCTCCCCGCACATCTGCGACTCGGTCACGATCTCGACGCTGCACGGCTGCCCCGCCGACGAGATCGAGCGGATGGCTGACCACCTGCTCGCCAAGGGCCTGCACACCCAGGTCAAGTGCAACCCGACGATGCTCGGTCATGCCGTCGCCCGGGGCCTGCTCGACGACCTCGGCTACTCGCACCTCAGTGTCGACGACCGCCACTTCGTCGACGACCTCCAGCTCGCGGACGCCGTCGGCATGTTCACCCGGCTGGACCGGCGGGCGCGGGCCGCCGGACTGGTCTTCGGCGTCAAGCTGAGCAACACCCTCCCCACCGACGTGACCCGCGGTGAGCTGCCCGCCCCCGAGATGTACCTCTCGGGGCGCGCCCTCCTCCCGCTCACCCTGACCCTCGCGGCCACCCTGTCCCGGGCCTTCGACGGCCGGCTGCCCGTCTCGTACGCCGGTGGTGCGGACGCGACGAACGTCGCAGACCTGGTGCGCACCGGCATCCAGCCCGTCACGGTCTGCACGACGCTGCTCAAGCCCGGCGGGTACGCACGCCTGCGCCAGCTGGCCGAGCTCTCGACCGACGTCATGACCGACCACGGCCGGGTCGACGTGGATGCCGTGGACGCGCTCGTCTCCCGGGTCACCACCGACGCACGCACCCACCAGCGCCACCGCGAGAAGGTCGGCTCGCGCAAGACCCGCTCGCCGCTGCCGCTCACCGACTGCTTCACCGCGCCGTGCGAGC
>DATITJ010000109.1:0-5183 GCA_035467935.1 Ornithinibacter sp. | reverse complement strand
GCAGTCCACCGCCGACCCCCTCGCAACGGAGCGTGCACCGTGAGCCCCACGCGCTCGACCACCCCGTCCACCCCCCGCGTCCCCGCCCGCGTCGTCTTCGTCGGGGGCGGCCCCGGCGACCCCGGCCTGCTCACGGTTCGTGCCGGCGAGCTCCTCGCCGACGCGGACGCCGTCGTCCTCGACCAGGTGGCCCGTGAGGCCGTCGTCGAGCGCTGGTGCCGACCCGAGGTCGACGTCGTCGACGCGGGCCACGGCGACCACGGCGAGCGCCTCACCCAGGCCTCACGCGCCAAGCTCGTCGTGCGCGCCGCCAAGGCACACCCGGGCGGCCTCGTGGTTCGCCTCATGGACGGCGACCCCGCCGTGTTCAACGGTCTGGCCGAGGAGGCCAAGGCCTGTGCCAAGGCCGGCATCGCCGTCGAGGTCGTGCCCGGCGTCAGCTCGGTCACCGCCGTCCCCTCGTATGCCGGCGTGCCGCTCACCTCGAGCTCGACCACCGGCATCCACGTCGTCGCCGCCGGCGCGCGCGCGTCCGACCTCACCGGGGCACTCGACCCGCGGGTCACCGTCGTCGTCATCGGCCAGCCCGAGCCGGCCGCGCAGACCCTCGAGGCGCTCGTCGCCGCGGGTCGCGACGCCACCACCCCCGTCGCGATCACCGAACGCGGCACGACCACCGAGCAGCGCACCGTCGTGACGACGCTCGCCGAGGCCGCCGCCCTCATGGCCGACGGGGCCTTCCCGGTGCTGGCGGTCGTGGGGTCCACTGTCACCATGCGCGAGACGCTGTCGTGGTTCGAGACCAAGCCGCTGTTCGGCTGGGAGGTCCTCGTGCCCCGCACCAAGGACCAGTCCGGGTCGACGATCGCCCGCCTCGAGCACCACGGCGCCCACGCGGCCGTCGTCCCCACGATCTCGGTCGAGCCGCCGCGCACCCCGCAGCAGCTCGAGCGCGCTGTGAAGGGCATGGTGACCGGTCGCTACGAGTGGGTCGGCTTCACCTCGGTCAACGCCGTGCGCGCCATTCGCGAGAAGTTCGACGAGTTCGGCCTCGACGCCCGCTCCTTCGCCGGTCTCAAGGTCGCGGCCGTCGGCGGGGTCACCGCCCAGGCGCTGCGCGACTGGGGCATCACGCCGGATCTCGTTCCGTCGGGCGAGCAGTCGGCCAAGGGCCTGCTCGAGGACTGGCCGACCTTCGACGCCGACCTCGACCCGATCGACCGCGTCTTCCTGCCGCGTGCCGACATCGCCACCGAGACCCTCGTCGCCGGCCTCCAGGAGATGGGCTGGGAGGTCGACGACGTCACGGCATACCGCACGGTGCGCGCCGCGCCGCCGGCCGCGCCGGTGCGCGACGCGATCAAGAACGGCTCGTTCGACGCCGTGCTCTTCACGTCGAGCTCGACGGTGCGCAACCTCGTGGGCATCGCCGGCAAGCCGCACCCCACGACCGTCGTCGCGTGCATCGGCCCGGCCACCGCGAAGGCCGCCGAGGAGCACGGCCTTCGGGTCGACGTCCTCGCGCCGGAGCCCACGGCCCAGGCCCTCGTCGACGCGCTCGCCGACCACGGCCGCTCCCTCGCCCTCGCGGCGCAGGAGGCGGGCGAGGTGGTGCTCCGCCCGAGCCAGCGCCGCCCGGGTGGGCGCCGCCGCGCCACGTGAGCGACGGCATGGGCTTCCCCGCCGTGCGCCCGCGCCGGTTGCGCCAGAGCCCGGCGATCCGGCGGCTCGTCGCGCAGACGCGGCTGCACCCGGCCGAGCTCGTGCTGCCGGTGTTCGTCCGTGAGGGCATCGACGCGCCGGTGCCGGTCTCGGCGATGCCCGGGGTCGTGCAGCACACGGTCGAGTCGCTCGTCGAGGAGGCCCGGCGCTGCGTCGCGGCCGGCCTCGGGGGGGTCATGGTCTTCGGCGTGCCCGAGTCCAAGGACGCCCGGGGCTCGGGCGCCGACGACCCGGACGGCATCCTCAACCTCGCACTCGCGCGGCTCGTGCAGGAGGTCGGGGACGACCTCGTCGTCATGGCCGACCTGTGCCTCGACGAGTTCACCGACCACGGCCACTGCGGCGTGCTCGCCGCCGACGGCTCGGTCGACAACGACGCCACGCTCCAGCGATACGCCTCCACGGCCCTCGCGCAGGCGGCGACCGGGGCGCCGGTGCTCGGGCTCTCCGGGATGATGGACGGCCAGGTCGGGCACGTTCGCGCCGCGCTCGACGCCGCCGGCCACACCGACACGGTGATCCTCGCGTATGCCGCGAAGTACACCTCCGGTCTCTACGGCCCGTTCCGCGAGGCGGTGCGGTCCTCGCTCGTCGGTGACCGCGCGACCTACCAGCAGGATCCCGCCAACGGCACCGAGGCGCTGCGCGAGCTCGAGCTCGACATCGCCGAGGGCGCCGACATCGTCATGGTCAAGCCGGCCGGCCCCCACCTCGACGTCATCGCGGCCGCGGCGGCGATGTCGCCCGTGCCGGTCGCGGCCTACCAGATCTCGGGGGAGTACTCCCAGATCGAGGCCGCCGCCCAGCGCGGCTGGATCGACCGGGACCGCGTGCTGATGGAGAGCCTCACCGGCATCCGCCGGGCCGGGGCGCAGGTCATCCTCACGTACTACGCGCTCGAGGCTGCCGCCCTGCTCTGAGACCGCGCCACCCGGCATCCGGTCGCATCCGGCACCGGCCCGACGAAGGAGGAGCAGGTGGAGCCGGGCGGCCTCGCGTGCCGACGGGGGGCCGGCGCGGCAGGACGCGGCTCAGGCCTGCCGGGCGAGCTGCACGTCGAGCACGAGCCGGATCTTCTCGGAGACCAGGACGCCGCCCTTCTCGAGGGTGGCGTTCCAGGTGAGGCCCCAGTCGGTGCGGTTGAGCTCGCCCTCGGCCTCGAAGGCGGCCTTCTCGGTGCCCCACGGGTCGGTGGCGACACCGTTGAACTCGACGTCGAGCGCGACGGGCCTGGTGACGCCCTTGATCGTGAGGTCGCCGGTGAGGGTGTCCCCGTCGAAGGAGGTGCTGACGAAGGTCATCTCGGGGAACTGCTCCGCGTCGAAGAAGTCCTCGCCGCGCAGGTGGGCGTCGCGGTCGGCGGTGCCGGTGGAGACCGAGCCGGTCCTGATGGCGACGGTCGCGACGCTCTGCGCGATGTCCGCGGCGACCTCGACGGTGCCGGAGACGTCGGCGAACGAGCCGCGGACCTTGGTGACCATGAGGTGCCGCGCGACGAACCCGACCTCGCTGTGGGTGGGGTCGATGGCCCAGGTGCCGGTGGTCAGGGTGTTCAGGGTCGTGGTGCTCATGTCAGGGACTCCTTGGTGTGGGTACGGGGGCGCTAGTTGACGCTTCAACTATCTGCGGGTCGCGCGACATTCCCGCATCTCGGGATGTGGGACGTGTCACCCATCTGGCGAGGGCGGGACCGCCGCGGACCCGCGGCACGGCATCCGCCTGACGTGCCACGATGGGCCCATGACGGAGGAGGAGGTGCGGTGGCTCTCGGATGCCGAGCAGGTGGCGTGGCGCGCCTACCTCCGCGCGAACCGCGAGCTCACCGTGGCGTTCGACCGCGACCTCCAGGCCGCCGGCGTCAGCCTCCCGGAGTACGAGCTGCTCTCCATGCTGTCGGAGGCCCCGCTCGGCCAGGTGCGGATGTCCACCCTCGCCGAGCTCATCGTGCAGTCGCGCAGCCGGGTCACCCACACCGCCGCACGACTCGAGCGCCGGGGCTGGGTGCGGCGCACCCCGGCGCCCGACGACGGGCGCGGCGTGCTGCTGCGCCTCACCGACGAGGGGCGTGAGGCGATCGAGCGCTTCGCCGTCCTGCACGTCGCGAGCGTGCGACGCCACCTGGTCGACGTGCTCACCCCCGAGCAGTTCGCCACGCTCGGGGCGACGATGCAGACGCTGCGCGACGCGTATGCCGCCGACCCCACGACGCCCCACGAACCCTGCTGAGCGTCCCTGACGGACAATGGGTCGGTGACGAACGACTCGACGACCAGCACCAGCCGCACGGCCGGACCCGCGGGCACCGACACCCCGGCATCCGCCGCCCTCCTCGCCCGCGCGCGGGCCGTGACGCCCGGTGGGGTCAACTCGCCGGTGCGGGCGTTCCGCGCCGTCGGCGGCACGCCGAGGTTCATGGCGAGCGGGCGCGGTCCCTGGCTCACCGACGTCGACGGGAACGACTACGTCGACCTCGTCTGCAGCTGGGGGCCGATGATCCTCGGCCACGCCCACCCGAGCGTGCTCGACGCCGTGCGGGGCGCCGTCTCCCGCGGCTTCTCCTTCGGCACGCCCTCGGAGAACGAGGTGCTGCTCGCCGAGGAGATCGTCGCGCGTGTCGACCCGGTCGAGCAGGTGCGCCTGGTCTCCAGCGGCACCGAGGCGACGATGAGCGCCATCCGACTGGCCCGCGGGTACACCGGCCGCTCGCTCGTCGTGAAGTTCGCGGGCCACTACCACGGCCACGTCGACTCCCTCCTCGTCAGCGCGGGCTCCGGGGTCGCCACCCTCGCCCTCCCCGACTCCGCCGGGGTGCCCGCGGGGATGGCCGCCGAGACGCTCGTCGTGCCCTACAACGACGTCGAGGCCCTCGAGGCGGTCTTCGCCGCCCACGGGGAGCGGATCGCCTGCGTCATCACGGAGGCCGCCGCCGGCAACATGGGCGTCGTGCCGCCCGCACCCGGGTTCACCGAGTCGCTGCGCCGCATCACCAGCGCGCACGGGGCGCTGCTCGTCTCCGACGAGGTCATGACCGGCTTCCGGGTGGGCCGCGCCGGCTGGTGGGGCCACGAGGGCGTCGACGTCGCCCCCGACCTGCTCACCTTCGGCAAGGTCATGGGGGGTGGCTTCCCGGCCGCGGCGTTCGGCGGTCGAGCCGACGTCATGGCCCTGCTCGCTCCCGACGGGCCCGTCTACCAGGCGGGCACGCTCTCGGGCAACCCGGTCGCGACCGCCGCCGGCCTCGCCACCCTGCGGGCCTGCGACGACGCGCTCTACGCCCGCCTGGGCGAGGTGTCCAGCACCATCGCCGACGCGGCATCCGTTGCCTTGTCCAATGCCGGTGTGCCGCACCGGGTGCAGTGGGCCGGATCGATGTTCTCGGTCTACTTCCGCGACGGCGAGGTGCGCACCTACGACGACGCGCGCGACCAGGACACGGCGGCGTTCGGCCGCTTCTTCCACGC
>DATITJ010000108.1:0-3711 GCA_035467935.1 Ornithinibacter sp. | reverse complement strand
GGCGGCATTGGTGCTCGACGCCCAGACCGACGAGGCGATGAGCCAGTGGGGGAAGGTCGACCAGCTCGTCGCCGACCTGCGCGAGGGCCGATCGGGACGGCTGTCGATCGGCTACTTCGCGTCGGCCGGGGCCGTGTGGATGCCGTCGCTCGTCAAGCGGCTGACCATGGAGTTCCCCGACCTCGTGCTCGAGCTCGTGCTCAACGAGGTCGAGCAGCGTCCCGGCACCAGGCCCGACATCGACCTCGTGATCGACCCACCGGACGTCCCGGTGCCGGGCGGCTACCGCCGCGTCGACCTCACGGAGGACCAGTTCGTCGCGGTCGTGCCGCGCTCGCACCACCTCGCCGAGGAGGAGCAGCTCGCCCTGTCCGACCTGCGCGGCGAGACCTGGGTGAGCAACGACTTCCCCCGGTCCGTCGGCCACCGCCTGGTCGTCGCCGCCTGTGCCGCGGCAGGTTTCCGCCCCAGGTTCACCGTGCAGGCTCAGGACCACTACACCGCGATCGGGTTCGTGGGGGCGGGCATCGGCATCACGGTGCTCCCGGGTCTCGCGGCGCGCCACCTCCCCGCGACGGTCGTGCGCCTCGGCCTCGCCCCGCCCACGCCGGTGCGGCACCTCGCCGCGGTCGTCCGCGACCTCGGCGCCCCGCATCCCGCGGCCGACCGTGCCGTGGCCCTGCTCACCGACCTCATCCACCACCCGAGCGTGATGCCCCGCCGGGGCGTGCCCCGCTGACGCCCGCCAGCCGGCTCGCGATGTCGGGCGGGACGACCGAGTCGGGGTCGCGCAGCCGGCCGACCGCGGCCGAGACCCCCACGATGCTCGAGTAGAGGCCGGGGCAGGTCGGGCACGAGGACAGGTGGCCCTCGAGCAGGGCACGATCGCGCGGGCCGAGCTCGTCGTCGAGGTAGTCGCCGACGAGGGCGCGTGCCTTCCAGCAGCGCATGGGTACTCCCTTCATGGCCCGGCGTCGGTCGTCGTCGTCGGCGAGCAGGCTGACCAGCAGGGCCCGGCCCCGGCGCAGCCGCTGCTTGGCCGCCGGCACGCCGATGTCCTGCACCGAGGCGATGTCGGCGGAGGTCATCCCCTGCATGTCGTGGAGGACGACCGCGGACCTCAGGATGACGGGTAGGTGGACCAGGGCGTCGCGCAGCCGGTCCTGCGTGTCTGCGCGGGCGAGGACGACCTCCGGGTCGACGGTGTAGGCGTCGTCGCGCCACGCGGCCTCGACCCGGGCCATGAGCTCGTCGTCGGCGGTCGGCTCCGGGATGCGGCGTCGCCGGGTGTCGAGGAACCGCCGGTGCATGACCCGGTGCAGCCAGGTGGTCGACGAGCTGTCGCCACGGAAGGTGTCGCCCCGGGCGACCGCACGCTCGAGGGTGTCCTGCACGAGGTCGTCCGCGTCGGCCCGGTCGCCGGTGAGGTACACGGCATACCGCAGGAGGCCGGGGATCTCCGCCGCGAGGACGTCGGGGTCGAGGGCCATGGGCCGAATCTAGGCTGCGGGGCGGCCCCGCGTCATCGGCGGACCGGGCAGGTGCTCACGCCGAGGATGCGGTAGAGCGGGCAGAAGCCCGTGAACGCCGTGACGGCCAGCACCGCGGCCACGACGAGCAGGACGATCCCGAGCACGCTGCTCAGCCCGGTGACGAACGCGGCGACGACCGCCGCGAGGGCGAGGACGAGACGGATCACCTTGTCCGTGGAACCGACGTTGGCGTTCATGGCAGCTCTCCTTCGGTGGGTCGGCCCCGGTGCGGAGCCGTTCACCTCCTTGGACGCGTGAGCCGCGCCGAGGGATACACCGCCGGGCATCCCGTGCACGGCAGGGCACATCTGCACGCGGGGGCAGCGGCAACGTTCGGCACTCTCACTGTGGGACGCTGGGCGCCATGGACGGACGCACGGTGCTCGGGGCCCGCGAGGAGGCGCTGCTGCGCCGGATCAGGGAGTCGGTCATCGGCGAGGACCACGTCATGCAGACCCCCTACGGCCTGCGCCGCGTCACGTATGCCGACTACACGGCATCAGGGCGGGCGCTGTCCTTCATCGAGGACTTCCTCCGCGACGAGGTGCTGCCCTCCTACGCCAACACGCACACCGAGAGCAGCGGCACCGGCCTGCAGACGACCCGGCTGCGCGAGGACGCCCGGCGCATCATCCGGGATGCCGTGCACGGTGACGACGACACCGTCGTCGTGTTCGCGGGGTCGGGCTGCACCGGCGCCATCGACAAGCTCATCGGCGTGCTCGGGCTTCGCATCCCCTCGGCGCTCGAGGACCGCTGGCACCTGTCGGAGCAGATCCCGCGCTCCCTGCGCCCGGTGGTGCTCATCGGGCCCTACGAGCACCACTCCAACGAGGTGCCGTGGCGCGAGTCGGTCGCCGACGTCGTCGCGATCCGCCAGGACGCCGACGGCGGGGTCTGCCAGGCCGACCTGCGCGAGCGGCTCGAGGAGTTCCGCGACCGCCCGCTGGTCATCGGGTCGTTCAGCGCCGCCTCCAACGTCACGGGCATCGTCTCCGACACCCGCGGCATCTCGGCGCTGCTCCACGAGTTCGGGGCGCTGGCCTTCTGGGACTTCGCGGCCGCCGCCCCCTACGTGGACATCGAGATGACGGCGCCGGAGGGCGGCGACCCTGCGGCGTACAAGGACGCGATCTTCCTCTCGCCGCACAAGTTCATCGGTGGGCCGTCGACGCCGGGGGTGCTCGTCGCGCGCCGCCAGCTGTTCACCAACCGCGTGCCCGTGGTGCCCGGCGGCGGCACCGTCGCCTACGTCAACCCCGAGGACCACGCCTACCTCACCGACCCGGCCCACCGCGAGGAGGGTGGCACCCCCGCGATCATCGAGTCGGTGCGTGCCGGCCTGGTCTTCCAGCTCAAGGAGGCCGTCGGGGTCGAGACGATCCGGGCCTGCGAGGAGCACTTCCTGTCGCGTGCGGTCGCGTCGTGGCGCGAGGAGCCGGCCATCGAGATCCTCGGCAACCTCGACGCCCCGCGTCTGTCGATCGTGTCGTTCGTCGTGCGGGCGCCGTCGGGGCACTGGCTGCACCACAACTTCGTGGTCGCGGTGCTCAACGACCTGTTCGGTATCCAGGCCCGTGGCGGCTGCTCGTGCGCCGGCCCCTACGGCCACCGCCTCCTCGGCATCGACATCGAGCGCTCGCACGAGTTCGAGCGGGAGATCACCGGCGGCTGCGAGGGCATCAAGCCCGGCTGGGTGCGGGTCAACTTCAACTACTTCCTCTCCGACACGGTCGCCGACTACGTGATCGATGCCGTGCGGCTCGTCGCCCGCGACGGGTGGCGCCTGCTCGGCGACTACCTCTTCGAGCCGGATTCGGGCCGGTGGCGGCACCGCGACGGGGTCATCGAGCCGCCGATCCGCCTGGGGGACATCACGTTCGGCGACGACGGCAGCATCTCGATGCCGCACTCCGACGCCCGCGGGGGCGAGGAGCTGCTGGCCGAGCACCTGCGTGACGGTGCGGCGATCCTGGCCGCCGCGACACCCCCGGACCTCGGCTCGCACGCGGCCGGACTGTCGGCCGACTTCGAGCACCTGCGCTGGTTCGACCTGCCGACCGGTGCCCTCGCCGAGTGACCGGCGTCGCCGACCCGTCGCGTGGCGGAGGCGCCGGGGCGCTGCCCGTGGGTGACGCCGTGCCCGGGTGGGCGGCGCGCCCCTGGCCGCCCGGGGCCA
>DATITJ010000107.1:0-11150 GCA_035467935.1 Ornithinibacter sp. | reverse complement strand
CGCACCCTGCTCGACGGTCTGCCCGCCGACCTCGTCGACGCCCTGGCCACCGCCGTGGTCGGCAGCCCGACCGGCCGGATGCTGCGCGCGGGGATCGACGTGTGGGACGGCGACGAGCCGCCGGGACGCCCCGAGCCGCCGCCCGACGCCGACCACCACCAGCGCTGGCACGACCAGTGGGCGACACCGGGCGCCTTCGGCGAGGGGTCGGCCTTCTTCCCGGCGCCGCCGCCGCCGACCCGCAGGACCGGCTCCTGACCACCCACCCAGCCGCACACGGACGGCCGACGACCGTCGCACCGGGCGACGGCATACGGTGGGGGCCGTGACCGACATCGCCGCCGACCGTGCCCGCCTCCTCGAGATCGTCCGCGCCAAGGCGATCGTCCACGGACGGGTGACCCTGTCCTCCGGGAAGGAGGCCGACTACTACGTCGACCTGCGCCGCATCACCCTCGACGGCGAGGCCGGCCCGCTCGTGGGCCGGGTCATGCGCCACCTCGTCGCCGACCTCGAGGTCGACGCCGTCGGCGGCCTGACCCTGGGCGCCGACCCCGTCGCGACCGCGATGCTCCACGCGGCGGCGGCCGCCGGTGACCGCCTCGACGCGGTCGTCGTGCGCAAGGCCGGCAAGGCGCACGGGCTCCAGCAGCGCATCGAGGGGCCGTCGATCGAGGGTCGTCGCGTGCTCGTCGTCGAGGACACCTCGACCACCGGCGCCTCGCCGCTCGACGCCGCGCAGGCGGCCCGCGAGGCCGGCGCGACCGTCGTCGCCGTCGCCACGATCGCCGACCGGGGGACCGGGGCCGCGGAGAAGCTCACCGAGGCGGGGCTGGAGTACCGGTACGTCTTCGGGCTCGAGGACCTCGGGCTCGCCTGAACCACGCTGCAGCAACCGACGACGGCCCCGGGACCGCTCCCGGGGCCGTCGTCGTCGAGGTGGAGGTCAGTGGTGGGCCACCTGCTTGACCTCACCGCTCTGGACCCGCTCGTAGTAGCCGAGGACCGTCGACCTGATGACCTTCGCGAGGAGGTACAGGCCGATGATGTTCCAGATGCCCATGAGGAAGATCATCGAGTCGGAGAAGTTGATGACCGGCCCCAGCGCCGCCGCCGACCCGATGACGGTGAACACGAGGAAGAGGCCCTTGAAGACGTTCTCCGCCGCGACGCTGTCGCCGAAGAGGTAGCCGGTGGCCTTCATGCCGTAGTAGGACCAGCTGATCATCGTCGAGAACGCGAAGAGCACGACGGCCACGGCCAGGACGATGGGGAACCACGGGAGCACCGTCTCGAACGACCGGGACGTGAGGTCGACGCCGCCGAGCTCGCTGGCGTCGGGGTCGTTCCACGTGCCCGTGATGACGATCGTCAGGGCGGTCATCGTGCAGATGACCACCGTGTCGATGAAGGGCTCGAGCATGGCGACGAAGCCCTCGGTCGCGGGCTCCCTCGTCTTGACCGCCGAGTGCGCGACCGAGGCCGAGCCGAGCCCGGCCTCGTTGGAGAAGGCCGCGCGCTGGAAGCCGACGATGAGGGCGCCGACCGCGCCGCCGGCCACGCCCTCGGGGCTGAACGCACCCGCGAGGATGTCCCCGAACGCACCCGGCACCGAGCCGAGGTTCGCGAGGATGACGATGAGGCAGGCGGTCAGGTAGAGGACCGCCATGAACGGCACGATCTTCTCGGTCACCCTGGCGATGCTCTTGATGCCGCCGATGATGACCGCGCCGGCCGCCGCGGCGAACACGAGCCCGATGATCCACGGCTTGTCGGCGAAGAGACTGTCGTCGCCACCGGTGACCGCGACGATCTGGGCGGTCGCCTGGTTGGACTGGAACATGTTCCCGCCCCCGAGCGCCCCGCCGATCATGCAGATCGCGAAGAGGACCGCGAGGACCTTGCCGAGGCCGGCCTTGCCCTGCTCGGCGAGCCCGTCGCGCAGGTAGTACATCGGGCCGCCCGACACCGAGCCGTCGGCGTGCTCGCGGCGGTACTTCACCCCGAGGGTGCACTCGGCCATCTTCGTCGCCATGCCGAGCAGGCCGGCGATGATCATCCAGAAGGTCGCCCCCGGGCCGCCCAGCGAGATCGCGACCGCGACACCGGCGATGTTGCCGAGGCCGACCGTTCCGGACACGGCGGTGGCGAGGGCCTGGAAGTGCGAGACCTCCCCGGCGTCGTCGGGGTCGGAGTAGCGGCCGCGCACGAGGTCGAGGGCCAGCCGGGGCCCGCGCACCTGCATGAAGCCGAGCCACACGGTGAAGAACGCGCCCGCGATGACGAGCCAGGCGACGATGAGCGGCACCTCGGTGCCGAAGAGGGGGACGGCGTAGAAGACCTTCCCCGTGATCCAGTCGGAGACCTCGGTGAACCAGCCGACGACGTCCATCAGGGCACCACCGTCACGGGGATCCTCGCCGTCTGGGCCAGCCGGCTCGCGACACTGCCGAAGACGGCCTCACGGATGCCGGACTCGCCGGTGCGGCCGACGATGATGTGCACGGCCCCCACCTCGGCCGCGATGTCGAGCAGGGTGTCGGAGGGCCGGCCGTGCCGGACGACCTCGTCGTGCGGCACCGAGCCGCGCTCGGCGATCTCGGACATCGGCCGCAGCACCTGCTCCCTGGCTGCCTGGACCTCGCGTTCCTTCTCGCGGTGCCGGTGCTCGTTGTCCGAGGGCGTCTGGAAGGAGTAGGGCGTCCACGGGATGACGTGCGCGAGGACCACCTTCCAGGAGTTGCGTTGCGCGCGGTCGACCGCGAAGTCCACCGCACGGGTGGAGGCTGCGCTGTTGTCGACGCCGACGACGATGGTGTCCATGACGGGCCTCTCAGGTCGGGAGCCTTCGGTGGGCACAGGACCCTAGTGCAGGTGTGACCCGGGACACATGCTTCGAGCCCTAGGATTCGAGATCCCGAGGGACCAGGAGCCCGCAGTGGTCATCGCCGCCATCGTCATCGTCGTCCTGCTCGTCGTCGTCGTCGGCTGGGCGGTCGCGACGTACAACGGGCTCATCAAGCTCCGCAACCTCGTGCAGGAGGCCTGGCGGCAGATCGACGTCGAGCTGACCCGTCGGCACGACCTCATCGGGAACCTCGTCGAGACGGTCAAGGGGTATGCCGCGCACGAGCGGGGCACGCTGGAGGACGTCATCCAGGCCCGCACCGGGGCGATGACCCCCGGCCAGTCGCCGGGCCAGCAGGCCGAGAGCGAGAACATCCTCAGCCAGGCGCTCGGTCGCCTCATCGCCCTCGCCGAGGCCTACCCCGACCTCAAGGCCAACGAGAACTTCATGGCCCTGCAGGCCGAGCTCACGTCCACCGAGGACCGCATCGCCTCGGCGCGGCGCTACTACAACGCCACGGTCCGCGACCTCAACACCAAGGTCGAGACGGTGCCCTCGAACATCATCGCCGGGCTGTTCAACGTCGAGCGCGCCGAGTACTTCGAGGCCGTCGGCGAGCAGCGCGAGGCGCCCAAGGTCGACTTCGGCCAGCGCGAGGCCGTCATCCCACCGCCGAGCGGGTATGCCGGTGGCTCGCCCGCCGCTCCGGGTGCCGGCCCCCAGGACAGCCCGCCGGCCCGGCCCCCGGCCTGACACCGCGGGTGGGCTGGTCCACCGGACGGTGGACGGCCGGTCCACCGCGCGGACGTGTCGCCCGACCGCGCGGCCCCGGCACGCTGGAGCCATGGACGACGCGATCACGATCAGGGGCCTGACCAAGGCCTACGGAGGACGGGCCGCCGTCGACGGCCTCGACCTGGACATCCGCACGGGGGAGGTGTTCGCCCTCCTCGGGCCCAACGGTGCCGGGAAGACGACAACCGTCGAGATCGCCGAGGGGTTCCGCACCCGGGACGCCGGTGAGGTGAGAGTCCTCGGCACCGACCCGCAGTGTGGGGGGCGGTTGTGGCGCAACCGGATCGGCATCGTGCTGCAGAGCGCCGGCGGGCTCGACCTCCTCACCCCGCGCGAGGCCCTCGCGAGCACTGCGAGGGTCTTCTCGCGCCCCCGCGACGTCGACGAGGTCATCGCCTCGGTCGGGCTCGACGACAAGGCCGACACGCGCATCGTCGGCCTGAGCGGTGGGCAGCGGCGCCGGCTCGACGTCGCGCTCGGCATCGTCGGCCGCCCCGAGCTGCTCTTCCTCGACGAGCCCACCACGGGGTTCGACCCGCAGGCCCGTCGCGACTTCTGGGACCTCATCCGCGCGCTCGCCGCCGAGGGCACGACGATCCTGCTCACGACCCACTACCTCGACGAGGCGGAGATGCTGGCCGACCGGGTCGGGGTCATCGCCGCCGGCCGGCTCCTCGCCCTCGACACCCCGGCCGCGCTCGGGGGCCGCAGCGCCGAGGAGACCACGGTCACGTGGGAGGAGAACGGCATCCGCCGCAGCCTGCGCAGCGCCGTGCCCACCGCCGACATCGCCCGGCTGGCCGCCCGCTTCCCCGGTGGCGAGGTGCCGGCCCTCACCGTGACCCGTCCGTCCCTCGAGGACACCTACCTCACCCTGATCGCCCCCCACCTCGCCGACGACCGCCTGGAGGTCTCCGCATGAGCGCCATCGCCCTCGGGTTCGACCGCACGGCCGTCGAGCTGAAGATGTACTCCCGCGAGAAGGAGTCGGTCTTCTTCTCGTTCCTCTTCCCGATCCTGTTGCTCAGCCTGTTCTCGGTGATCTTCTCGGGCCAGTTCGAGGAGTCCGCGGCACAGGGCGGGATGACGGCAGGCCAGTTCTTCCTGCCGGGCATGCTCGCCGCGGGCGTGCTCCTCACGAGCTTCCAGACGATGGCCCTGTCCGTCGCCACCGAGCGCGACGACGGCTCGCTCAAGCGTCTGCGCGCCACGCCGATGCCGCCGGTCGCCTACTTCCTCGGCAAGGTCGGCCTCGTCGGGGTGACCTCCGTGCTCCAGACGATGCTCCTCCTCGTCGTGGCCACCCTCTTCTTCGGGGTGGACCTTCCCACCGACCCCGACCGGTGGGCCGTGTTCGTCGTCGTCTTCGCGCTCGGCGTCTTCAGCGGCACCGTGCTCGGCATCGCCTACTCCTCGCTCGCGACGTCGCGCTCCATCGGTGCCGTCGTCATCGGGCCGATGCTCGTCCTGCAGTTCATCTCCGGGGTCTACATCGCCTTCGACGACGTCCCGCAGTGGCTCCAGCAGGTCGCGGCGCTGTTCCCGCTCAAGTGGATCGCCCAGGGCATGCGCTCGGTGTTCTTCCCGGCCGAGATGGCCGCCGCCGAGATGGCGGGGTCGTGGGAGACCGGGCGCACGGTGCTCGTGCTGCTCGCCTGGGGCATCGGCGGCCTCCTCCTCTGCGTCACGACGTTCCGCTGGTTCAAGCGCGGCACGACGTGAGCCGCGGACCGCGATGATGGTCGACGTGACCACGACCGACGCCACCTCGCAGGAGGAGTTCTCCGCGATGTGGCGGCGCCAGCAGCCGGCGTGGCACGCCGCCATGGGCTTGGTGTGGCTCGCCGCCGTCGTCGTCACGCTCGTCGACGAGCCCGGTCCCCACGGGCGCGGGCCTGCGCTCGCCCTCCTCGGCGTCATGCCCCTGGCGTATGCCGTGCTCGGCCGCCGTGCGCTGGCGCACGGGGACGTGCGGTTCGCCGTCGCCTACCACGTCGTCGCGTGGAGCGCGCTGCTCGCCATCGCCTGGGTCGACCCGGGCACGGAGTCGTGGCTGCTCTTCTTCGCGCTCTTCCCGCAGCTGTGGGCGATGATGCCCACGCGCTGGGCGGTCGTCGCGACCGTCGTCGTCGTCGCCGCCTTCTCGCTCGTGCGGTGGGCGCAGCTCGACTTCGCCGCCGACAGCCTCACCGAGATCGTCATCTCGGGGACCATCTCGATGGGGCTGTCGCTCGCGCTCGGCCTGTTCATCAGCCGGATCGTCGGCGAGGCCGAGAGCCGCGCCGAGACGATCGACGAGCTGCGAGCGGCCCAGCAGCGGCTCGCCACCGCCGAGCGCGACCGCGGCATCCACGAGGAGCGTGAGCGGCTCTCCCGCGAGATCCACGACACCCTCGCGCAGGGGTTCACCTCGGTCGTGGCCCTCTCGCGTGCGGCCGACGCGGCCCTCGCCCGCGGCGACGTGACCGCCGCCCGGGACCGACTCTCGCTCATCGAGCGGACGGCAGCGGACAACCTCGACGAGGCGCGCCTCATCGTGGCCGAGCTGACGCCCGGCCACCTCCAGTCGCGCACCCTCGGTGAGGCGCTGCACCGGCTCGGGGCCGCCGTGAGCAGCGAGAACGGGCTGCACGCCGACGTGCGCGTCGCGGGGGAGCCGGTGCCGCTCGGTGGCACGACCGAGGTCGTCATCCTCCGCACCGCCCAGGAGGCGCTGTCGAACGTCCGTCGCCACGCGGCCGCCGGGCACGCCGACCTGACCCTGACCTACGAGGACCCCGACCGGGTCGTCCTCGAGGTGCGCGACGACGGGCGCGGGTTCGACCCGGGCGCCCCCCGCACCGGCTTCGGCCTCGACGGCGTGCACGCCCGTGCGGCCGAGGTCGGGGGATCGGTGCTGCTGCGCAGCGAGCCCGGTGCGGGCACGACGCTGCGGCTGGAGGTGCCCCGGTGATCCGACTGCTCGTCGTCGACGACCACCCCGTCGTGCGCGCGGGCATGGTGGCCGTGCTCGGCGAGGAGGACGACTTCGAGGTGGTCGGCGAGGCGGCCAACGGTGCCGAGGCCCTCGCCCTGGTGCCGCGCCTCACGCCCGACGTCGTGCTCATGGACCTGCGGATGCCGGTCATGGACGGCGCCGACGCCACGGCTCGCATCGTCGCCCGGCCGGACGCGCCGCAGGTGCTCGTGCTCACGACCTACGACACCGACGCCGACATCGTGCGGGCTGTCGAGGCCGGCGCCCGGGGCTACCTGCTCAAGGACGCCCCGACGGCCGTGCTCGCCGACGCGATCCGCCGGGCGGCCCGCGGCGAGACCGTGCTCGCCCCGCCCGTCGCCGCCCGCCTGGCCGACCGGCTGCGCGCCCCGTCGCGACCGGAGCTGACGGCCCGCGAGCTCGACGTGCTGCGGCTCGTCGCCACGGGGCTGTCCAACGCCGACATCGGCAGGACGCTGTTCATCGGCGAGGCGACGGTCAAGACCCACCTCATCCGCGCGTTCGCCAAGCTCGGGGTCACCGACCGCACGGCGGCCGTCACGGCGGCATACGGCCTGGGCCTCATCGACCTGCCCCGCTCCTGACGCGCGGGTCAGAGGTTCCCGTCACGGAGGTCGTCGACGACCTCGTCGACCTCCTCGATGACCGTCTTGGTCGCCGAGCGGTGCTTGACGAACTCGTAGACCATCGGCAGCACCGAGACGGCGACGATGAGCAGCACCGCGGCCTCGAGGTTCTCGTGGACGACGTCGACACCCCCGAGGAAGTAGCCGAGCAGGGTGATGCCGGTGGCCCACAGCACCGCGCCGACGCCACTCCACACGAAGAAGTGGCGGCGGTCCATCCGGCTCACGCCGGCGACGACGGTGATGAAGGTGCGCACGATCGGCACGAAGCGGCCGATGACCAGGGCCTTGGCGCCGTGCTTCTCGAAGAAGGCGTGGGTCTGGTCGAAGTACTTCTTCTTGATGAAGCGCCCGTCGCGCTCGTAGAGCGGCGCCCCGATCGCCCGGCCGATCTCGTAGCCGGTCACGTTTCCGAGGAATGCCGCCGTGCTGAGGATGACGCAGGCCAGCACGATGTTGACGTCGATGTCGCCGCGGGCGATGAACAGGCCGACCGCGAACAGCAGCGAGTCACCCGGGAGGATCGGGAAGAGCAGGCCGCACTCGATGAAGACGATGGCCACGCTGACCCAGAAGAACTGGGCCCCGAAGCGGTCGAGGAGCCACTGGGGGTCCATCCAGTCGGGGCCGAGGGAGGGCATCACGGGGACAAGGGTATGCCGCGCGGCCGGGGTTGCCGCCCAGCGTCACCTGTTCGCGGGTCGTGGGCATACCCTCGGCGCGTGGACGAGCGGCCGGAGCAGGTGGGGGTCGGGCCCTGGGTCGGGCCGTGGCCGGCCGGGGACCACTGGGACCCCGACCTGCTGCGCGAGGGCGACCGGCGCAACGTCGTCGACCGGTACCGGTACTGGCGGATGGCGGCGATCGTCGCCGACCTCGACACCCGCCGGCACCCCTTCCACGTCGCCATCGAGAACTGGGGCCACGACTTCAACATCGGCTCCGTCGTGCGCACGGCGAACGCGTTCAACGCGGCTGCGTTCCACGTCGTCGGCCGGCGCCGCTGGAACCGCCGCGGCGCCATGGTCACCGACCGCTACCAGCACGAGCACCACCACCCCACGGCCGCAGGCCTCGCGGCGTGGGCGAGCGGGGCCGGGACGGGTGGCACCGGCATCCCGCTCGTCGGCGTCGACAACGTTCCCGGCTCGGTGCCGCTCGAGACCTTCGACCTGCCGCGCGAGTGCGTGCTCGTGTTCGGCCAGGAGGGGCCCGGACTCACGCCGGAGATGCTCGCGCGGTGCGACGTCGTGCTCCACATCGAGCAGTTCGGGTCGACGAGGTCGATGAACGCCGGGGCCGCGGCGGCCGTGGCCATGCACGCGTGGGTGCGTCGGCACGTCGTCGGACAATCCGTCGGGTAGACCTGTCGAAACCGGGGCGCCTCGTGCGTCACCGTGGTGAGGTCGCACCGTGCGGCCCGTGACGGAAGGACAGCCCATGACGACGTACGTCATTCTCCTGCCCGGCGACGAGAGCAGCTGGGAGGCGGCGACACCCGACGAGCGGGCCGCCGTGTTCGCCGAGCACGACCGCTTCTCCCGCACCCTCGAGGAGCACGGCCACCGTGTCGTCGGCGGCGCCGAGCTCGCCCACTCCCGCACCGCCCGCACCGTACGGGCGGGCGACGGTGGCCTCGTCGTCTCGGACGGTCCGTATGCCGAGTCGGTCGAGCAGCTCACCGGCTTCTACCTCGTCGAGTCGGACGACCTCGACGACCTCCTGGCGGTGTGCGGCATCCTCGCCGCGATGAGCGACACGATCGAGGTCCGGGCCTGCCTGCCGGCCCCGGACGTGGAGCCCGACCCGCAGGCGGAGCCGGGCCGGTGAGCCGGCACCTGCTGTTGCTGCCGGCGCCCGAGGCCGAGTGGGCCGAGCTGCCCGCCGAGGAGCACGCGAAGGGGATGCGCTCGCACGAGCGGTTCCACGACGACCTGCGCGACGGCGGCCACCGCCTCGTGCTGTCCTCGCCGCTGACGCCCTCGACGACGGCGGTCTCCCTGCGGCCCGACGGTGACGGCGGTGTGCTCGTCACCGACGGCCCCTTCACCGAGTCGGTCGAACAGGTCGTGGGGTTCTACCTCGTCGAGACCGACGACCGAGCCGGCCTGCTGCGGCTGTGTGCGCAGTTCGCGGCGCGCGGGGAGCTCATCGAGTTCCGCGACCTCGTCGGGCCGGACGACCACGACCACGACCTCGCCGCCGCCGGTGGCACCCGGTGAAGCGCTACGTCGTCCTCATCGCCTACCGGCCGGGGGAGTGGGAGGCGGCCACGCCCGAGGAGCGCGAGCAGTACTTCGCCGCCCACCACGCGTTCGAGCGCCACGTCGACGAGCACGGCCGCCGCCTGCACAGCGGCGCGCTGTGCGACGCCGACACCGCCACGACGCTGCGTCCCGGCGACGGGGCGTCGCGGGTCGTCACCGACGGGCCGTTCGTCGAGCTGACCGAGCAGGTCGGCGGGTACTACGACGTCGAGCTGCCCGACCTCGACACCGCGATCGCAGCCGGCCGGCTCCTCCCGGAGGCGTACACCGTCGAGATCCGGCCCGTCGCGACGATCGAGGGGTACGAGTCGGTGTGAGCCCCGACGAGGCCCTCGCGGCGACGGTGCGCGAGGAGTGGGGGCGGCTCGTCGCCCTCCTCCTCGCGCAGTTCCGTCGCCTCGACCTCGTCGAGGACGCCCTGGGCGACGCCGTGGAGTCGGCCGCGCGCACGTGGCGACGCGACGGCACCCCCGACTCCCCGGCGGCCTGGCTGACGACCGCCGCTCGCCGCCGCGTGCTCGACCGGCTGCGCGCCGAGGCGATGGCCGCCCGCAAGGAGCCGATGCTCGTCATCGCCGCCGCCTCGGCGACGGAAGGGCCCATGGCCGACCCGGGGGGACTCGTGGAGGACGACCTGCTCCGCCTCGTCCTCCTGTGCTGCCACCCGGCCCTGGCGCCGGAGGTGGCCAGCGCCCTCGCACTCCGGCTCGTCGTGGGCGTACCGACCGCCGACATCGCCCGGCTCTTCCTCGTGCCCGAGGCGACGATGGCCGCCCGCATCACCCGCGGCAAGCGCAAGGTCGTGATGGCCGGCATCCCCTTCGGCGTGCCCGACGCCTCGGTGCTGCCGGAGCGGCTCGAGGTCGTCGCGCAGGTGGCCTACCTCGCCTTCACGGCCGGCTACGCCCCCGGCTCCGGACCCGACCTGCTGCGCGGCGACCTCTCGGGGGAGGCCGTGCGCCTGGTGCGGGTGGCCCTCGCCCTGCGCCCCGAGGAGCCCGTGCTGCGTGCCCTGCTCGCACTGCTCCTCCTCCAGCACTCGCGGCGTCATGCCCGGGTCGGCGCCGCAGGGGAGCTCGTCCTCCTGCCCGACCAGGACCGTTCGCGGTGGCACCACGACGAGGTCGCCGAGGCGCTCGCGCTGCTCGGCGGGATGCCGGCGCACGTCACCTCCTCTCTCGGCGAGAGCTACCGGCTGCAGGCGCTCGTGGCGGCCGAGCACGCCACGGCGGCCACGGCATCCGACACCCGGTGGGACCGGATCTGCGCGCACTACGCGGCGCTCGTCGAGCTGACCCCGTCGCCGGCGGTGCGCCTCGCGGCGGCCGTGGCAGTCGCCGAGCGGGACGGCCCTCGGGCCGGCCTCGACGCGCTCGACGGGCTCGAGGCCGAGCTGCCCCGCAGCCACCGGCTCCCCGCGGTGCGCGGCGAGCTGCTCGCCCGGCTCGGTGAGGACGCCGCGGCCGTGGCGGCGCTCGACCTCGCGGTCGAGCGCTGTGGCAACGACGTCGAGCGCGATCACCTGGCCCGTCGCCGCGCCGAGCTCGGCACCGGTCGATAGTAGGGAACACGCCGTGCCGTCACGCCCCACGGCGCGCGTGTTCCCTCCTCTCGAC
>DATITJ010000106.1:0-1772 GCA_035467935.1 Ornithinibacter sp. | reverse complement strand
GCGCCGGCGATCGTCAAGTTCGTCGGCGGCGACGTGCCGTTCGCCCTGCGGACCACGCGCACGATGTACGAGATCACCACGGGCGAGCACCCGACCTACCAGGTGCCGATCCTCGGCTTCCGGGGCACGCCCACCGGCATCGACGTCACCAAGGTGGCGCGCACCGGCATCCTGCCGCAGATCAACACGGGCATGGCCGGCCGCGTCGCGGGCACCGGCCAGGTCGGCGCGGGCCTCGTCACGCCCCCGGCGGAGTGCTTCCCCGCGGCCCTGGCCGCCCTCGCCGCCGCCGTCCCCGGCTGAGACACAACTTTCCCGCCCGATCCCGGGACCTTCACCTCGACACCGGTTCGGTTCTGGGGTGGAGGTGAACCTCCCGGTGCGAAGCAGGCGGATGCCGTGCCACGGCATCCGACCTCGTCTCGCGGGGGAGGTGGCCTGCACCAGCCATGGAACAATCGGGCGCGTGACTGCGACCACATTGGACGGCAAGGCAATCCTCGGCACGATCAAGGAGGAGCTGCGCGCGCGCGTGGCCACCCTCGCCGAGCGCGGTGTCGTGCCCGGGCTGGGCACGGTGCTCGTCGGCGACGACCCGGGCAGCCAGTGGTACGTCGGCGCCAAGCACCGGGACTGCGCCGAGATCGGCCTCCGCAGCCTGCGCCGCGACCTGCCCGCCGGCACCACGCAGGACGACGTGCTCGCCGCGGTCCGCGAGCTCAACGACGACCCCGACTGCACCGGGTTCATCGTCCAGCAGCCCACCGGTCTCGACGAGAACGCCATCCTCTCGGCCGTCGACCCGGCCAAGGACGTCGACGGGCTGCACCCCACCAACCTCGGCTGGCTCGTCCTCGGCCACCCCGCCCCCCTGCCGTGCACGCCGGTCGGGTGCATCGAGCTGCTGCGCCGCTACGACGTGCCGATCGCCGGCGCGAAGGTCGTCGTCGTCGGCCGAGGCATCACGGTGGGCCGCCCCCTCGGCCTCATCCTCACCCGCAAGTCCGAGAACGCCACGGTCACCCTGTGCCACACCGGAACCCGCGACCTCGCGGCCGAGGTGCGCCAGGCCGACATCGTCGTCGCCGCGGCGGGCGTGCCCGGCATCGTCACCGCCGACATGGTCAAGCCGGGCGCGGCCGTGCTCGACGTCGGCGTCTCGCGCATCCTCGACGACGAGACGGGCAAGTCCAGGGTCGCCGGCGACGTGCACCCCGACGTCTGGGACGTCGCGGCGTTCGTCAGCCCCAACCCCGGCGGGGTCGGCCCGATGACCCGCGCGATGCTCCTCTCCAACGTCGTCGAGGCCGCCGAGCGCGCCCTCGCGGCATCGGACGCCGACGCCGGCTCGCCCCCGGGCGGGCGCCGCTGATGGCGGTGGCCACCAGCCCCCGGGTGGCCCTCGCCTACCGCGTCCTGCCGGTCGTCGCGCTCGTGGCCCTGGCGGCCACGTGGGGACGTGACATCGGGATCGTCGTCGTCGTGCTCGTCGCGGTGCTCCTCGCCGGCGCCGTCCTCGCGGCCGTGCACCACGCGGAGGTCGTCGCCCACCGCGTCGGGGAGCCCTTCGGCTCCCTCGTGCTCGCGGTCGCGGTCACCGTCATCGAGGTCTCGCTGATCGTCACGCTGATGCTCTCCGGGGGTGACGAGGCCTCCACCCTGGCCCGCGAGACCGTCTTCGCCGCGGTGATGATCACCGTCAACGGCATCCTCGGACTGTCCCTGCTCCTGGGCGCGCGCAGCTTCGGCACGGTGCGCTTCAACGCCGAGGG
>DATITJ010000105.1:0-1795 GCA_035467935.1 Ornithinibacter sp. | reverse complement strand
GGTCGTCGGGCAGCTGCGTGACGGTGAAGAAGGCACCGAGGTCGTGCGGGATGGAGTCGAAGCCGCAGGCGTGGACGATCCGGGCACCGGTGCGGAGCGCGGTCTGGTGGTGCGCCAGCCACATCCGGTCGACGAACTCCGGCTCGCCGGTGAGGTCGACGTAGTCGGTGCCGGCCTCCGCGCACGCCGCGACGAGGGGCTCACCGAACTGGAGGTAGGGACCGACGGTCGAGATCACGACGCGCGCGCGGCGGGCCACGTCCGACAGCGCGGCGACGTCGGCGGCGTCGGCGACGATCACCTCGACGTCGACGCCCAGCCGACGGCGTACGGCATCGAGCTTGTCGGCGTTGCGACCCGCGATCGCCCAGCGCAGACCGTCGGGCGCATGGGCAGCGAGGTAGTCGGCGGTCAGCTCCCCGGTGAAGCCGGTGGCGCCGAAGAGCACGAGGTCGAGGTCACGGGCGGGATCAGCCATGGGCACATCCTCACAGGTCGCGGAACCGCCCGACGATCGGTGTCGTCCCATCGGCGTGAACATCCGCACCGCCCTCGTGTCCGCCACCACCCTGGCCGTCGTCGCCGGGGCCGGGGTCGGGGTGGGCGTCGCCCTTGCCGGCAGCGACGGCACCGGTCCGAGGACCCCACCGCCCGGCGGCTCCGGCGACCTCGTGCTCGCCAACGCCGACCTCGAGCTGGCGACCGACTGCGACGCCCTCCTCGACTCCTACGTCGATCGCGGGCTGGACCGGGTCGGCCCCTACGGCTGGGACTTCGGCGGCGTCGTGATGTTCGACGCGCAGGCCGGGTCCGAGATGAGCGCCGGCAGCCCGACCACGTCGGCCCGGTCGTCGGTCTCCACGAGCCGCTCCACGAGCAACGAGACGGGGACCAACGTCCAGGAGGTCGGCGTCGACGAGTCCGACGTGGTGAAGGTCGCGGGCAGCCTCCTGCTGCGGTTGCAGGACGGCACCCTCCGGACGTACGACGTCTCCGGCGACGAGCCGACCGAGCTGTCGTCGACCCCGATCCCCGACGCGCAGGCGTGGCCCGGGTCGCCCGGCGGTGAGCTGCTCTTCGTCGACGGCCGCGCCGTGGTCTTCGGCACCGCCCGCGACGGCCTCTCCTCCACCATCACGACCGTCGACCTCGCCGACCCGACCTCGCCGAGCATCGTCCACACCGTCACCGTCGAGGGCCAGCTCTCGGCCGCCCGGCTGCACGGCGACGTCGTACGCGTTGTGATCCAGACCGGGTTGCCCGAGCTCGACTTCCGCCACCCCACGGGCGCGCTGGGCGAGATCGGCTCGCGCCTGCGCAACCGGGCGCTGGTGCGGGACACGACGCTCGCCGACTGGCTCCCGACGGTCGACGGCGAGCCGATCGTGGACTGCGCCGACGTCGCGATCCCGACCGACGAGGACCTCGAGCTGGGCTCGACGACGCTGCTCGCCCTCGACCCGGCCGACCCCGACGCACGCACGTCCACCGCGGTGGCGACGAACTCGCCGACCTCCTACTTCTCGACCGACCGCTTCTACCTCGCGGGCGCGGCACCGAGCTTCATGATGTGGGACTGCTTCGACTGCCGGACGGGCCCGACGTCGGGGGCCACGCCGATCTTCGCGTTCGCGCTCGACGGGCTGGACGCGACGTACGTCGCCTCCGGTGAGGTCGAGGGCACCATCGCCGACCGGTGGTCGATGGACGCGGTCGACGGCTCGCTGCGGGTGGCCGTCGGGGCGAGCAGCGAGACCGGCAACTTCAACTCCGTCATCACCCTGCGCGAGGACGG
>DATITJ010000104.1:0-2510 GCA_035467935.1 Ornithinibacter sp. | reverse complement strand
GTCCTGCACGCGGATGCCGACGCGGTTCATCTTGTCGGCGTACGTCGGGCCGATGCCGCGCCCGGTCGTGCCGATCCGCCGGGCGCCGAGGAACCGCTCGGTCACCTTGTCCAGGGTGCGGTTGTAGGGCGCGATGACGTGAGCGTTGGCCGAGACGACGAGCCGTGAGGTGTCGACGCCGCGGGCGTCGAGCCCGTCGATCTCCTGGAAGAGCACCTCGAGGTCGACGACGACGCCGTTGCCGATGACCGGGGTCACGGTGGGCGTGAGGATGCCGGACGGCAGCAGGTGCAGCGCGTACTTCTCGCGCGTCCCGTCCTCCCCCTCGATGACGACGGTGTGGCCAGCGTTGTTGCCCCCGTTGAACTTCACGACGTAGTCGACGTCGCCGCCCATGAGGTCGGTCGCCTTGCCCTTGCCCTCGTCGCCCCACTGGGCTCCGACCAGCACGATCGCCGGCATCCCGGCTCCTTCCACACGTGCGTCGGGGCCAGGTGCCCCGACGCGCCGAAGGCCCCTCGCGGGTACGCGCCGGGGCCTCGTACATCCCACCCTATCGCGGGAGACCGCGCCACCCACGTGCACAGCCGCAGCGCGGGCCCCGACCCCCGGCTCCCGGCCCCTGCTCCCGGCCACCGGCCCCGGGTCAGCGCCGGCGCCGGGCCAGGGCCCACCCCAGCTGGAAGCGGGTGTCGACGCCGTTGACGGCCATGAGCTGGGCGACCCTGCGACGCACCGTGCGCAGGCTCACCCCGAGGTAGCGCGCGATGGCCTCGTCCTTGAGCCCGAGCTCGAGCAGCTCGACGAGCTTGGCGTCACCGGTGCCCTCGCGGCCGACGGCCGGCACGGGCACCGCATGCTTCCACGCGAGGTCGAAGTAGGCCGTGTAGAGGCGCACGACGAGGGGATCGCGGATCACGGCATACCCCTGCTCGGGGTCGTCCCAGCCGGCGAGCGCGACCACGGCGCTGCTCCCGAACACCGCGAACTCGGTGTCGGTCAGCGGCACGATGCGCTGGTCCTCGCCGATCTCCGACCAGCTCGTCATCCAGCGCTTGCCCTGCGGCGAGGAGAGCACGCTCGCGGGGTAGACCGCCCGCTGGGGGTCGCCGCGGGCGATGCGCTCCTCGTTGGCCCGCATCGTCGCCTCGTCGATCCCCGGACCCTCGACGATCGTCAGCACGAAGTTGCGCAGCGTGCCGCTCGTCTCGGCGAGCAGCCGGGTCACGAGCGAGGGCGCGAGCGCGTCGCTGACCGGCTCGCTGATCGGCTCGTGCGCCCCGAGCGCCCGGCTCGTCAGCCGGGCGAGCAGCTCACGAGAGGCGGTGAGGTCTCGGCGCCGCTCCTCGATGCGGGACATCTCCCGCCGCAGCTGCTCCTCGATGACGAGGAGCGCACCGCTGTCGTATGCCGTGGGGTCGCTCACGCGGCCCACCTCCATCCCCTGCACCCGGCGTGGCGCAGCCGGCCGTGGCCGGTTCCTGCCAGTGGCACGCAAGTGTCGCACCTTCGCCCCGTCGGGATGCACGATGGGGGAGAACAGCCGAGGTCGCAGGGGACCATCCGGTGGGCGTTTCTTGGCGAGAGGGAAGCGCCCGTCGCGCGGTGGAACTCGAGTTCGGCTGTCGATGGAGGGCCCGGTGCTTGCGCCGGGCCCTCCGTTGGTGGGGGCGTCCGCCCGCGCCGGTCAGCGGGTCGGGACCAGCCCGGCAGCCGCCACGGCATCAGTCGTGACCCGATGCCCCGTCACAGGCCGAGCTCGCGAGCCCCCGTCGCGCTGGACGCACGCAGGAACTCCGCGCAGCGGTGGCGCTCCTCCTCCTCGCCGATCGACCCGGCCGCGCGCGTCAGGGCGGCCAGCGCCCTGAGGAAGCCACGGTTGGGCGCGTGCTCCCACGGCACCGGGCCCTGCCCGCGCCAGCCGCTGCGCCGGAGCGCGTCGAGCCCTCGGTGGTAGCCCGTGCGGGCGTAGGCGTAGGCCTCGACGACGCGATCGTCCGCGAGCGCGTCCTCGGCGAGCACGGCCCAGGCGAGCGAGGAGGTGGGGTGTGCGGCCGCGACCTGGTCGGGTGCGACGCCGTCCTCCAGGGGTCGGGATGCCGGGTCGTCGGGCAGGTGCGTCGGCGGGATGCCGAGCAGGTCGGAGCTCACGGTGGTGCCTCTCAGGTCGTGCCGAGTGGGGGGGTACCCCGTCGACAGTAGAGAACACGCCGTGCGTGGCGTACCCCGCACGGCGTGTTCTGGACTCTCGACCGCTGGGGTCGGCCGGGTCAGCCCTGGTGGGTGCCCGCCGAGCGGAGGTTCTGGCAGGCCTCGACGACACGCGCCGCCATGCCGGCCTCGGCCTCCTTGCCCCACGCGCGCGGGTCGTACTGCTTCTTGTTGCCGACCTCGCCGTCGATCTTGAGGACGCCGGTGTAGTTCTTGAGCATCCAGTCGGCGACCGGGCGGGTGAAGGCGTACTGCGTGTCGGTGTCGACGTTCATCTTGACGACGCCGTAGTCGACGGC
>DATITJ010000103.1:0-2113 GCA_035467935.1 Ornithinibacter sp. | reverse complement strand
GGCGGCGGGCAAGTCCATGGCCAAGAAGGACCTCGCGCTGCAGGCCATCGCCTACGGCAACGTCTACGTCGCCCGGGTGGCGATGGGGGCCGACCCGCACCAGACGCTCACGGCGTTCCGCGAGGCGGAGGCCTACGACGGCCCCTCGCTCGTCATCGCCTACAGCCACTGCATCGCGCACGGCATCGAGATGAGCAAGGGCCTGGACCAGCAGTACCGCGCCGTCGCGTCGGGGCACTGGCCGCTCGTGCGCTACGACCCGGCCGTGCGGGCGCGCGGTGGCAACCCGTTCCAGCTCGACTCCCCGCGACCCCGCATCCCGCTCGAGGACTACATCTACAACGAGCTGCGCTACCGGATGCTGCGCAACGCCGACCCCGCCGAGGCCGAGCGGCTGCTGCACCTCGCGCAGGAGGCGGTCGACCAGCGGTGGCAGACCTACGAGGAGATGGCGACCCGGGCCGCCGACCGGTTCGCCTCGGACGCGAGGAGGACCCCGTGACCGACCAGCCGGTGGACCTGTCGACGAGCTATCTCGGTCTGGCGCTGAGGAACCCGGTCGTGGCGAGCGCGTCACCGCTGTCGCAGGGGGTGGACCGGGTGCGGGCACTCGCGGACGCGGGGGTCGGCGCGGTCGTCATGTACTCGCTGTTCGAGGAGGAGGTGCACCGGGAGCAGCTGCGCGACCTCGCGGTGACCGAGTCCCACGAGCACGCCTTCGGCGAGGCCATGTCCTACTTCCCCTCGGCCCGCACCCCCGGTGCCAACGGTGCTGGCGACGGGGATGCCGTCGACGCGGCCGGCGGCGCCACGCGCTACCTGCGCCTGCTCGAGCAGTGCGCGACGGCCGTGGACGTGCCCGTCGTCGCGAGCCTCAACGGCAGCACGGCGGGCGGCTGGGTGGGCTTCGCGCGCTCGATGCAGGATGCCGGTGCCGCCGCGGTCGAGCTCAACGTCTACCTCGTCCCCGGCGACCCCCACACCAGCGGGCGGGAGGTGGAGGACCGCCACGTCGAGATCCTCCAGCAGGTCAGGGACGTCGTGTCGGTGCCGGTCGCGGTGAAGCTGAGCCCCCACTTCAGCTCGACGGGCGAGATGGCCATGCGCCTGGACCGGGCCGGCGCCGACGGGCTGGTGCTCTTCAACCGCTTCCTCCAGCCCGACGTCGACCCCGAGGCGCTCGCGGTCACGACGGGGGTCACCCTCTCGACCCCGGCGGAGGCCCGGCTGCCCCGCACGTGGATCGCCATCCTGCGGGGGCACGTCACCGCCTCGCTCGCCGCCACGACCGGCGTCGACCAGGCCGAGGACGTCGTGTCCTACCTGCTGGCGGGCGCCGACGTCGTCATGACGGCATCCGCGCTGCTGCGCCACGGGGTGGGGCACGCCGAGGTGCTGCTCGCCGGCCTCGAGGACTGGATGCGGCGCCATGGCTTCGCGACGCTCGAGGACTTCCGCGGGCTGCTCGCGGTGCCGGCCGGGGTGGACCAGGGCGCCTACGAGCGCGCGGGCTACGTCGCGGCGCTGGAGAAGGCGCGCCGCACCTACGGCGACCTCGGCGACCTGCGGTAGGCCGCTCGTCAGCGGGCCTCGACGACCCCCATCATCCCGAGGTCCTCGTGGTCGAGGATGTGGCAGTGGTAGACGGTCCGGCCACCGAAGTCCTCGAACGCGATGCGCACGTCGACCTCGCCGAGCGCCGGCACGTTGACGACGTCGAGCCAGGTGGGAGTCCCCACGTCCCGGTCGCCCTGCCGAAGGACCTGCATCGGCCAGACGTGCAGGTGGAACGGGTGGTCCATCTCGCTCGTGTTGACGATCCTCCACGCCTCGACGGTGCCCAGCTCGACCCGGTGGTCGACCCGTGCGGGGTCGAACTCACGGCCGTCGATCGTCAGGCTCATGCCCCGGCCCGGGCCACCGCCCATGCCCATCGCGAGCGTGAGCACGCGCTCGCGGGCCACGTCGGAGCCGGAGAGGTCGCGGGGAGCCGGGGGTCGCGGCAGTGCCGGCAGCTCCTCGACCGCGGGGCCGTCCACCTCGACCACCATGAGGTCGGCCGGCTCGGTGCTCGCGGATGCCGCCCGCCCGCCCATCATCGCGCCCATCATCG
>DATITJ010000102.1:0-5729 GCA_035467935.1 Ornithinibacter sp. | reverse complement strand
TGGCCTCCGACCTGCAGTGCGACCCCGAGGTGATGGCCAGCGCCGAAGCCCTCAAGGAGCGACTGCTGACCCACCCGCAGGTGCCCGAGACCGCGGTCGGGCTGTGGGCGTCGTTCCGCACCTCGCTCACCACGGCCATGGATGACGACACCTCCTACTTCCACACCCGCGCTGACGAGCTGCTCGAGCACCTCGGCCGCCACCTGGTCGAGGACGAGGCGTGGCGCGGCCGGCTCGAGGCGCGGGTGGGTGAGGCGGTGTCGTTCTTCGTCAACACCTACGGCAGTGAGCTCGCCGAGGTGATCTCGGTGACCGTCGACCGCTGGGACGGCCGGGAGGCAGCCGAGCGGATCGAGCTGCACGTGGGCCGCGACCTGCAGTTCATCCGGATCAACGGCACGGTCGTCGGTGCCCTGGCCGGCATCGGCATCCACGCGATCGCCCAGCTCGCCGGCTGACCCGACGGGCTCCTGCGCACCCGACGCCTCACCACAGCGGTGGCCCTGACCGTGGTGCGCCGCACCCAGATCGACCACCAGGCCGCGTGAGATTCCCCGCAAGCGGTGCGCAGCAGCGTCCGGGTGCGCGATGATCCTGCCGGGCTGGACCGTGTCCGGCACGGACGAGGGCGTCCACCGTGCGACGCCGGGACAGGAGTCGACGGATGAGCAGCACCATCGGTGGACGTGGCGACACGAGCCTCCCCCCGGGCTTCCTCTTCGGCACCAGCACGGCCTCGTACCAGATCGAAGGTGCCGCGGCCGAGGACGGCAAGGGCCCGAGCATCTGGGACACCTTCACGGCCACTCCCGGTCGGGTCCTCGACGGCAGCAGCGGAGGCGTGGCCTGCGACCACTACCACCGGTGGCGCGAAGACCTCGAGCTGATGACGCGTCTAGGTGCCGACGGTTACCGCTTCTCGGTGGCCTGGCCCCGGGTGCAGCCCTCGGGCAGTGGCCCCGTGAACGAGCCGGGGCTGGCCTTCTACGACCGCCTGGTCGACGGACTGCTCGATGCGGGCATCCAGCCGATGGTGACCCTCTACCACTGGGACCTGCCGCAGCAGCTCGAGGATGCCGGCGGCTGGCTCAACCGTGACACCGCCCTTCGCTTCGGGGAGTACGCGGCGATCGTCGCCGAGCGGCTCGGCGACCGCGTCGCCCACTGGTGCCCGGTCAACGAACCCAACGTCGTGACCCTGCTCGGCTACGCCCAGGAGGAGCTGGCCCCGGGGCGGGGGCTGCTGTTCGGCGCGCTCCCGGCGGCCCACCACCTCCTGCTCGGCCACGGGCTCGCCGTCCAGGCACTGCGGGCGGGCGCCGGCGGTCAGGTGGGGACCGCGACCAACCACATCCCCGTGTGGCCGGCCACCGACGGCGAGGAGGACGGGGCAGCCGCGGGGCTCGTCGACGTCCTCTGGAACCGCCTGTTCACGGACCCGATCCTGCTCGGCCGGTACCCGGAACCGTTCGGCGACACCATGCCCGGGCCGGTGGAGGACGACCTGGAGCTGATCGCCCAGCCGCTCGACTTCTACGGCGTCAACTACTACAACCCGATCGGGGTGCGGGCCGCGGCAGAGGGTGCGGCCCTGCCGTTCGAGTACAGCGACATCACCGGGTACCCCACGACCGACTTCGGCTGGCCCGTCGTCCCCGACGCCCTGACCGACCTGCTCGTCGAGCTCGGGCGCCGCTACCCCGGCATCCCGCCGATCATCATCACCGAGAACGGGTGCTCCTACGGGATGGGACCGGACGACTCCGGGGTGGCCGACGACCAGCCCCGGATCGACTACCTCGACGCCCACCTGCGCGCCGTCGCCGATGCCGTCGACCGGGGCGTGGACGTCCGGGGCTACTACTGCTGGTCCCTCATGGACAACTTCGAGTGGGCCCACGGGTACACCCAGAGGTTCGGGCTCGTCCACGTCGACTTCGACACCCTGGTCCGCACGCCCAAGCGGTCCTTCCACTGGTACGCGGACGTCATCCGGGCCCACCGCGCAGGCACGGCGTGACCACGCCGGCCCGGCCGGTCGACCGCGCGCTCCGCGAGCCGACCGAGCCCGCGTCGCGGCTGTGGGTGCTGTGGCTGGTGCTGGCCAGCATCGGACTGTGGTCCGGCTTCTTCGGCCCCATCCAGGTGCTGTTGGCGCAACAGTCCGAGGCCATCTCGCCGGACCACAAGGAGGCCGTGCTCGCCCTCGTGACCGGCACGGGAGCCGCCGTCTCCACCGTGCTGAACCCGGTCTGGGGTGCGTTCTCCGACCGGACCACGCTGCGCTCGGGACGTCGCCGCTCGTGGGTCCTCGGCGGCGCGGCGGGCGGGGCCGTCGCGATGGTGCTGCTGTCGGGCGCCGACTCGGTCTGGCGCCTGGTGCTCGCCTGGGCGCTCGCCCAGGCCTCCCTCAACGCGATGCTCGCCGCCGTCACCGCGACGGTGCCCGACCAGGTGCCGACCCGGGAACGTGGGGTCGTGGGAGGCGTGCTCGCCATCGCCCAGACCGCCGGGGTCATCGTCGGGTCCGGGATCGCGGCGGCCACCGGCAGCATCGCGGCCGGCTACCTCACCATCGCGGTCGTGCTCCTGGCCACGACGTTGCCGTATGCCGTGGACTCACGAGACATCCCGCTCCCGAAGGAGCTCCGACCGGCGATGCGGTGGGGGCCGTTCCTGCGCGCCTTCTGGATCTCGCCCCGCCAGCACCCGGACTTCGCGTGGGCCTGGATCACCCGGTTCCTCATGAACCTCGGCAACGCCCTGCTGATCCTCTACCTGCTGTTCTACCTCAAGGACGCCGTGCACCTCTCCGACGACGAGGCCGAGGACGCCGTGTTCACCCTGACCGCCGTCTACGGCCTGGTCACCGTCGTCACGGCGCTCGTCGGCGGCTACTGGTCCGACAGGGTCGGCGCCCGGAAGCCCTTCGTCATCGGGTCCGGCCTCGTCGCCGCCGCAGCACTGCTCATCTTCGCCTTCATCCCCACGATGCCGGCCGCCTACATCGGAGCGGTGGTGCTCGGCATCGGCTTCGGCGCCTACACGGCGGTCGACTTCGCCCTGATCACCCAGGTGCTCCCGGCCGCGGCGAACCGGGCCAAGGACCTCGGGGTCATCAACATCGCGAACGCCCTCCCGCAGGTGCTGGCCCCGGTACTCGCGGCGGGCGTGCTCGGGCTCGGTCTCGGCTACTCGGGTCTGTACCTGCTGGCCGCGGCGGTCAGCATCCTCGGCTCGATCCTCGTGCGCCGGATCAGGTCCGTCTCCTGAGCGGCGGCAACGGTCCCCCCTCTTTGGGTGGCAGGGTCGACGCTGCCCGCCCACGTGACGTCGACGACGCTGACCCCGCCGCCGACGAGGTGGCGCCGCCGCACCCGTCAGGTCGTGGGGTGTTCGGCGCCGTACCGTGCAGCGGATGGCTGCGCCGAGCCAACGGGCGGCCGGCCGCCGTCGCTGCGCCGCCCGGGGTCGCCCCGCGGGTCGGTCTCGACGCCGTCGGGGTCGTCGGTCACGGGGCGGGCCGCCCGGCGGGCGCGAGCCGTGGTGGTGAGCTCGGCGACGGCGCCGACGAGGTCACCGCCGAGGCTGCGGACCTGCACCTCCTCGAGCACGCGGGGGGTGGCGCCGCGGCCGGCGAGCCAGACGGGGTGGTCGTCCCCGAGCCGGCGCAGCTGGGTGGCGTGGGCCCGGAACCCGGACGGGCGACGGCAGGCGAGCACCACGGCATCCGCATGGGTCAGGCGGGCTGCGGCCGCGAGGGAGTGGATCGGGGTGTCGGGGCCCAGGTAGCGGACCCGCCAGCCCGCCCGGCCCAGGAGCACGCCGAAACTGAGCAGGACGATGTCGTGGAACTCGCCGGGTGGGCAGGCCAGCACGGCCACGGGGCCGGACCCCACACCCCACGTCAGCGAGAGGGCGCCGAGGCGGCGGCGCACGAGGCTGCTCGCGAAGTGCTCCTGCGCGATGCCGATGCGGCCGAGCTCCCACAGCTCCCCGACGCGGATGAACAGTGGCAGGAGGACGTCGATGATGGCGCTCTCCACCGAGCGCTCGTGGAAGGCGGTGTCGAGGACGGCGTGGGCACGGTCCTCGTCGAGGGCGGTCACGGCGTCGAGCAGCTGGGTGACGAGCATCTGCGGGTCGGTGCGCAGGCTGGCGGGGGCGCGTCCGGTGTCACCGGTCGCCGTTCCGTCGCCACCCGTGGCGCCGAAAGCGGCACCGGTGCCGCGCTCGTGGCCGTTCTCGTCGGCGGACCCGCCCTCCAGCGGGCTGGTGCCGGCCCGCTCGGCGGCGAGCACCCGGCGCGAGGCCTCGACGGCGCTGACGCCCTGGTCGCGCAGGGTGATGACCTCACGCACGCGGCGCTCGTCCTCGGGGCCGTAGAGGCGGTACCCGCCCGCCGAGCGCACCGGGCGCAGGAGGCCGTAGCGGCTCTCCCAGGCGCGCAGCACGTGGGTGCTCACGCCGACCTTGGCCGCGAGCTCTCCAATCCGCATCGTCGGCGGAACCGAACCTCTCATGTCACCTACGGTAACCCCGTGACAGACTTTTGACAAACATTTGACGGTGCAGGTCGGAGGGTTCTACGGTCATGGTTGCCCCGCCTCTCGCGCCGGGGTGCGCCCACGGGTCCCCGTGAGCGGGTGGATCGCCGTGGCCGGCCGTGCACGCCCTGGGCTTCGACGAGACCCTGCGTCGCATGTGGGGGTTCCACCTCGCCTACTGTGAGGTTGGGCGCGCGATGCACCACCTCGACGTCGCCCAGATCCGACTCGCCCGCAAGGAGGGCCGATGACCACGATCGAACGAATCATCACCACGACGGCGCCGCCGGAGAAGGTGTTCCCCTACCTCGTCGACTTCCGCAACGCGACCGAGTGGGACTCCGGCACGACGTCCTGCGAGATCCTCTCCGGCGACGGCGGCCCCGGCACCGTCTACCGGAACGTCTCGCGGTTCGCCGGCAACGAGGTCGAGCTCGACTACACGGTCGAGGCCGTCGACCAGCCGACCTTCGTCATCGTCGGCCGCAACGACACGACGACGAGCCACGACACGATCACCGTGACGCCGCACGCCGCGGGCTCGACCGTCGTCTACCGGGCCGAGTTCACGTTCAGCGGGGTGGCCAAGCTGGCCGGGCCGCTCATGAAGCCGCTGCTCGACCGCCTCGGTGACAAGACCGCCGAGCAGCTCAAGACCTCGCTGGACCGCTTGTGACACCGGGACGTCTGGCCCTCGTCACGGGGGTCACGGGCTACATCGGCTCGCGCCTCGTCCCCCGCCTCCTCGAGGAGGGGTGGCAGGTGCGCGCCCTGACCCGGGATGCCGCGAAGGTGGCCGACCGCGCCTGGCGCGACCGGGTGGAGGTCGTCGAGGGCGACGCCACCTCGAAGGAGACCCTCGACCGCGCGCTCGCCGGTGTCGACGTCGCCTACTACTTCCTCCACTCGATGGACGGCGAGGGCAGCTTCGTCGAGCGCGACCGCGACCTCGCCCGCACCTTCGGCCGGTCGGCGACGGATGCCGGCGTCGGCCGCATCGTGTACCTCTCGGGGCTGCACCCCCACGAGGGCCGGCTCAGCGAGCACCTGGCCTCGCGTGTCGAGGTGGGCGACCTGCTCATGGCCAGCGGCACCCCGACGGCCGTGCTCCAGGCGGCGGTCATCCTCGGCTCGGGCTCGGCGTCGTTCGAGATGCTGCGCCACCTCACGACCCGCCTGCCG
>DATITJ010000101.1:0-5670 GCA_035467935.1 Ornithinibacter sp. | reverse complement strand
GGCCGACGGCGAGGACTTCGTGCTCTGCCTGCCCCTCCCCCTCGTCAGCGCGGGGCAGGTCGACCTCGCCCGCCGCGAGGACGACCTCGTGCTGTCGGTGGGCGACCAACGGCGGGTCGTCACGCTCCCCTCGGTGCTGCGCCGCTGCATCGTCCAGAATGCCGCCGTGGGCAACGGCGAGCTGCGGGTGCGCTTCGAGCGCGACGAGGAGCTGTGGGCCAGTGGGCGCTGAGCGCTGGGACGAGCAGGTGGGGTCCGTGGCCGACGAGGCCGGCCGGCTCCTCGAGAGCCTGCGCCAGGCCGCCGCCGAGGAGGCCCGCGCCGCTGGCCGCGCCGCCGAGGAGGCCCGCGCCGCCGCCCGCGCCGCCGAGGAGACCTCGTCCGGTCCCACGGCGACCGGCAGCGCGGACGACGGGGGGGCGGCAGGAGGCAGGGCGCACGGCGGCGGCGCGCGACCGGCATCCGGCCCCGGCCCCGACGACGAGCACGAGCACGAGCCCCTGACCGGCGGTGCCGCACCGCACGACCCGGTCTGCCAGTGGTGCCCCATCTGCCGCGGCGCCGCGGTCGTGCGCTCGCTGAGCCCCGAGACCCTCGCCCGGCTCGCCGACCTCGCGGGCGTCGCCGCGAGCGTGCTGGCCGACCTCGCGAGCGCCCGCTCGGCCGCCGACCCGGCCGCGCCCGCACCGGCCCCGCCCCGGCGGCCCGCCCCCGCGACGAGCCGCCCCATCCCCGTGCGTGACGCCGACGACCCGCAGGAGGCACCCCGTGGCTGACGGACCGCTCGCGATCGGCATCGACATCGGGGGCACCAAGGTGGCCGGTGGGGTCGTCGACGCCCACGGCGCCGTGCTGCGCCGGACGCGGCGCGACACCCCGCACCGCTCCACGAGCCCGCGTGTCGTCGAGGACACCATCGTGTCGGTCGTCGAGGAGCTGCTGGCGGTCGGTGGCGAGGCGGTCACGGCCGTCGGCATCGGCGCCGCCGGGTTCGTCGCGGCCGACCGCGCCACCGTCGTCTTCGCCCCTCACCTGTCCTGGCGCAACGAGCCGCTGCGCGAGGCGCTCGGCTCCCGCGTGCCGTTGCCGGACTTCGTCGACAACGACGCCAACGCCGCCGTCTGGGCCGAGCACCGTTTCGGCGCCGGGCGCGGCGAGAGCCACCTGGTCATGGTCAACCTCGGCACGGGCATCGGCGGGGGCATCGTGCTCGACGGCCGCGTCATCCGCGGCCGCTACGGCCTCGCTGGGGAGTTCGGGCACATGCAGGTCGTGCCCGACGGCATCCGCTGCGAGTGCGGCAACCGCGGCTGCTGGGAGCAGTACGCCTCCGGCAACGCCCTGGTCCGCGAGGCGCGCGCCCTGATGTCGGCGGGCAGCCCCGTCGTCTCCGACCTCTTCGACCGCGTCGGCGGCCTCCCGGAGGACCTCACCGGCCCGCTCGTCACCGAGGCCGCCCGCGACGGCGACCCGCTGGCGCGCGAGCTGCTCGGCGAGATCGGTCGCTGGCTCGGCATCGGCATGGCGGACCTCGCTGCTGCCCTCGACCCGGGCACGTTCGTCATCGGCGGCGGCGTGAGCGCGGCCGGCGACCTGCTCCTCGACCCCGCCCGCGTGGCCTTCCGCCGCCAGCTCAGCGGGCGCGGCTACCGGCCCGAGGCGACGATCGTGGCGGCCCAGCTGGGCAACGAGGCCGGGCTGGTGGGTGCGGCCGACCTCGCCCGCACCGACGCCGTGTCGGGCTGACCTCGTGCCGGATGCCGGGCCGGATGCCGGGCCGGATGCCGTGCCGGGCTCGACCGGCGGCACCGGCGGCTGCGTGGTGCGGGTCGCGTCCTACAACACGCGCGACTTCCTCGACGACCACCACCTGGCCGCCCGCGTCGTGCGCGCCATCGCGCCCGACGTGCTGTGCCTGCAGGAGGTGCCGCGCCGCCTCCTCTCCGGGTGGCGGGTGCGCCGGTTCGCCGCCGCCTGCGGCATGCGCTGGCCGGGGCGCCACCGGGGCAGCGGCGGCACGACGATCCTCACCTCCGACCGGGTGCGCGTGCTCGGGTCCCACCACTCCCGCCTGCCGGTGCGCTGGCCCGACCGCACCCGCGGGTATGCCGTGGCGCGCCTCGCCGTGCCCGGCGGCGGCGAGCTCACGGCCGTGTCGGTGCACCTCGGCCTCGAGCCGGGCGAGCGCGTGACGCACACCGAGCGGATCCTCGAGGCGATCGCCGACCGCGGCCCGCTGGTGCTCGCCGGCGACCTCAACGAGGACGACACCGGAGGGGCATGGCGGCTCATCGACGTGCCCGGCCGGATGCGCCTGGTCTCACCGCTCCGGCCGACCTTCCCGGCCAGGGCCCCGCGGCGGCGGCTCGACGTGGTCTTCGCCTCACCCGGCCTGCGCGTGCTGCCCCACCGGGAGGTGCTCGTGCCGGATGCGGTGTGGGCTCGGGCGAGCGACCACCGCCCCACCTGGGTCGACCTCGAGGTCGGCGCCTGAGCGCAGGCGGTTCCGAGGGAGAACCCCGCCACATCCCGGGGTGCCACCGGTGCGGCAGTCCTACAGTGAGGGGTGAGGATTCGCGATCACTGAGCGCCCAGGGAGGCGTCATGGTGGAGACGCGGCTGATCGACGTCGACGGCCTGCAGGCGCTGGTGGACACCCTCAGGGCCCGTGGCTTCACGGTCATCGGCCCCACCGTCCGGGCGGGAGCGATCGTCAACGCGCCGATCGACGGAGTGGGCGACCTCCCCCGCGGGTGGGGTGACGAGCAGGACCCCGCCCACTACCGGCTCCGCCCGCGCGACGACGAGGCGTTCTTCGGTTTCGCCGCGGGCGCGCAGTCGGCCAAACCGGTCTTCTTCCCCGCGGACGAGCTGCTGTGGCGTGGCCGGCGAACCGACCACGGTCGTGGCTTCCGGGTCGACACCGACGGGGGTGCCGCGGCGGCATCCGCGCGACCCGACGGCCCCTACGCGCTGCTCGGCGTGCGGTCCTGCGACCTGAGCGCGATCGGCATCCACGACACGGTGCTCGCCGGACGCCACGCGGTCGACGCGCACTACGCGCGGCGTCGCGCGGACGCCTTCGTGGTGGCGGTCGCGTGCTCCGATCCGGGCGGCACCTGCTTCTGCGTCTCGATGGGCACCGGGCCGAGGCCCGAGGCCGGCCGGGGCGCGGCATTCGACCTGTCCCTCACCGAGCTGCTCGACGGCGGCCACCGGTTCGTGGTCGAGGTGGGCACCGACCGGGGGGCCGAGCTCCTCGACACGATCGACGCACCACCGGCGACGGACCCCGACGTGGATGCCGCGGCACGGGTCACCGAGTCGGCGAGCAGGCGGATGGGTCGCCGGCTCGACACCGACGGGATCAAGGAGCTCCTCTACGCCAGCGTGGACAGCCCTCGGTGGGACGACGTGGCCTCGCGCTGCCTGTCCTGCACCAACTGCACGATGGTGTGTCCGACGTGCTTCTGCACGACCGTCGAGGACGTCTCCGACCTCACCGGGCACGAGGCGGAGCGTCACCGCGTGTGGGACTCCTGCTTCGACGCCGACTTCTCCTACATCCACGGCGGTGTCGTCCGCGAGTCCGTGAAGTCGCGCTACCGGCAGTGGATGACGCACAAGCTGGCCGCCTGGCAGGACCAGTTCGGGTCATCGGGCTGTGTGGGCTGCGGCCGGTGCGTCACGTGGTGCCCGGCTGCCATCGACATCACCGCGGAGGCAGCCGCCCTGCGGGGCGCACCGGGTTCGAACCTGCCCGACCCCGCTCCTGCCGCCCTGACCGGCGCTGCCGTCCCGACCGGCGCCGGCGAGTAGAGGAGGGTCCGCATGCAGACGATCGCCGAGTACCTGCCCCACCACCCGTTCTTCGTGGGCCTCGACGACTCGGTCGCCGCCCTCGTCGCCGGGTGCGCGGTGAACGTCCACTTCCGCCCCGGGCAGCACCTCTTCCACGAGGGTGAGCCGGCCGACACGTTCTACGTCATCCGCCACGGCCGGGTCACCCTCGAGGTGCACGACCCGGCCGGCCCGTCGGTCGTCGTGGACAGCGCCCACGACGACGACGTCGTCGGGTGGTCCTGGCTCGTGCCCCCCCATCGGTGGCGTTACGACGCCCGTGCCACGGAGGAGACCAGCGCGATCGCGTTCGACGGCGCCTGCCTGCGCGCCAAGGGCCAGGCGGACCCCGAGGTCGGCTACGCCCTGCTCCAGCGGGTGGTGACCGTGATGGCCACCCGGCTGCACTCGGCGCGGACCAGGTTGCTCGACCTCTACGGGGCCCCGACATGACGGCGACGACCACCGGTCCACACCCCGGCGCCGCGCCCGCCGAGGACCCCTTCCTCCCGCGCCCCTTCGTCGTCCGGCGCCACCGTCATGACACCCGCGACACCTTCACCCTGGTGCTCGAGCCGGTCGACGGCGAGCCGATGGCGTTCGCCGCCGGGCAGTTCACGATGATGCACGCGTTCGGCGCGGGGGAGGCCCCGATCTCGATCAGCGGTGACCCGGCACGCACCGACCTGCTGGAGCACACGATCCGCGACGTCGGCGCCGTCACCCACGCCCTCGTGCACGCCGTCCCGGGCAGCGTGCTCGGCATCCGCGGTCCGTTCGGCACCGGGTGGGAGGTGTCGTCCGGCAAGGGAGGGGACGTCGTGTTCGTCGCCGGCGGCATCGGGCTCGCCCCCCTGCGACCGGCCGTCCTCGAGCTCTGCGCGGCCCGGGCCGACTACGGTCGCGTCCTGCTCCTCTACGGCGCGCGGACTCCCGAGGACATCCTCTTCGGCGACGACCTGCGGCGCTGGGCCGCCGACCACGGCATCGACGTGCAGGTCACCGTCGACAACGGGCAGCACGCCTGGCGCGGCCGCGTCGGGCTGGTCACCCAGCTCGTCTCGCGGGGCGGGTTCGACGCGGCGAACACCCTCGCGCTCGTCTGCGGACCCGAGGTGATGATGCGGTATGCCGCGTCGGCGCTCGCCGAGCGCGGCGTGCCGACGTCGCGCCTGCGGCTGTCCATGGAGCGCAACATGAAGTGCGGGGTGGGCCTGTGCGGGCACTGCCAGCTGCGTGAGGTCTTCCTCTGCGTGGACGGACCGGTGCTCACCTACGACGTCCTCGAACCCCTCATGGCCAGAGCGGAGCTGTAGCGATGTCCATCGACGCGAGCCACGGCCGCGAGCACCTCGAGGCCCACCGGGGCCGACCCAAGCTGGCGGTGTGGAAGTTCGCCTCCTGCGACGGGTGCCAGCTCACGCTGCTCAACTGCGAGGACGAGCTGATCCCCCTGGCGGGCGAGGTCCAGATCGCCTACTTCCCCGAGGCGACGCGCGCGGTGGTCGAAGGGCCCTACGACGTCTCCCTCGTCGAGGGGTCGATCACCACCCCCGAGGAGCTCGAGCGCATCCAGCACGTCCGGGAGGTGTCTCGACGGCTCATCACGATCGGCGCCTGTGCGACCGCCGGCGGCATCCAGGCGCTGCGCAACTTCGGCGACGTCGCCGAGTTCCGGTCCATCGTCTACGCCCACCCGGAGTACCTCGCGACGCTGTCGCGGTCGACGCCCGTCTCGGCCCACGTGGCCGTCGACTTCGAGCTGCGCGGCTGCCCGATCGACAAGAACCAGCTCCTCGAGGTGCTCGCGGCCTCCCTCCAGGGACGCAC
>DATITJ010000100.1:0-4664 GCA_035467935.1 Ornithinibacter sp. | reverse complement strand
GACCACCTCCTCGGGCCGACCCACGAGGAGATGTTCACCCTCACGGTCAAGGACCTCTACAGCTCCTACAAGGACCTGCCGCTGTCCATCTACCAGATCCAGACGAAGTTCCGCGACGAGGCCCGGCCCCGCGCCGGCCTGCTGCGCGGGCGCGAGTTCGTCATGAAGGACAGCTACTCCTTCGACCTCGACCTCGCCGGTCTGGACAAGAGCTACCAGCTGCACCGCGACGCCTACGTGCGCATCTTCGACCGACTCGGCTTCCACTACGTCATCGTCCAGGCCATGGCCGGGGCGATGGGCGGCTCGAAGTCGGAGGAGTTCCTCGCGACCGCCGAGAACGGTGAGGACACCTACGTGCGCTGCACCAGCTGCGGGTACGCGGCGAACGTCGAGGCCGTCCGGGTGCCCGTGCCGGATGCCGTCGACGCGTCGGGTGTGCCCGCCGCCCACGTCGAGGACACTCCGGGCACCCCGACGATCGCCACGCTCGTCGACCACCTCAACGACGCGTTCCCCCGCGGGGACGGCAGGGACTGGACCGCCGCCGACACGCTCAAGAACGTCCTCGTCGTGCTCGTCCAGCCCGACGGCACCCGCGAGCCGCTCGCGATCGGCCTGCCCGGGGACCGCGAGGTCGACGAGAAGCGCCTGGGCGCGCAGGTCGAGCCGGCCGTCGTCGAGGCGTTCGACGAGAAGGACTTCGCGGCCGACCCCTCGCTCGCCAAGGGCTACATCGGCCCCGGCGTGCTCGGCACCGAGCGCGCGTCCGGCATCCGCTACCTCCTCGACCCCCGGGTCAGCGAGGGCACCGCGTGGGTCACCGGCGCCGACGAGGCCGGACACCACGTCATCGACCTCGTGGCGGGGCGCGACTTCACCGCCGACGGCACCATCGAGGCCGCCGAGGTTCGCGACGGCGACGCCTGCCCCTCGTGCGGGAGCGGGCTCGAGTCGGCGCGTGGCATCGAGATGGGGCACATCTTCCAGCTCGGCACGAAGTACGCCGAGGCGCTCGACCTCAAGGTGCTCGACGAGAACGGCAAGCTGCGCACCGTGATCATGGGGTCCTACGGCGTCGGCGTCTCGCGCGCCGTCGCCTGCGTCGCCGAGGGCAACCACGACGAGATCGGCCTCGTCTGGCCGCGGGCCCTGGCGCCGGCCGACGTCCACGTCGTCGCCACCGGCAAGGATGAAGCGGTGGCGACGTATGCCGAGGAGCTCACCCGTGGGCTCGAGGCCCGGGGGGCCGAGGTGCTCCTCGACGACCGGCGCCAGGCGAGCCCGGGGGTGAAGTTCAAGGACGCCGAGCTCATCGGCGTGCCGACGATCGTCGTCGTGGGCCGTGGCCTGGTCGACGGCACCATCGAGCTCAAGGACCGTCGCTCGGGCGAGCGGCGCGACGTCGCCGTCGCCTCGGCGGTCGACGAGATCCTGGCCGAGGTCGGCCGCGCGTGACCCATCCCGTCGAGGCGGTCGTGTTCGACTGGGGCGGCACGCTGACGCCCTGGCACGAGGTCGACCTGCCCGAGCAGTGGCGGGTGTTCGCCCGCGAGGTGCACGGCATCCCCGTCGACTCTCCCGACGTGCCCGATGCCGACCTCGAGGAGGCGCACCGGCTGGCCGACCGCATCCTCGAGGCCGAGTCGGTGGCCTGGCAGCGCGGACGGCAGGAGCACACGTCGGCCTCGCTCGCCGACATCCTGGACGCCGCGGGGGTCGACGCCGCGCACGACCGGCACCACCTGGCGCTCGCGGCCTACCGTGGGTTCTGGGAGCCGCACACCCACACCGACCCGCAGGTGCGGCCGTTGTGGGAAGGGTTGCGGCAGCGGGGCATCCGCGTCGGGGTGCTGTCCAACACGATCTGGTCGCGCGACTACCACCGGGACATCTTCGAGCGCGACGGGGTGCTCGACCTCGTCGACGCCGACCTCTACTCGAGCGAGCTCGACCACGTGAAGCCGCACCCCGAGGCCTTCCGGGCGATCTGCCGGGCGCTCGACGTGGACCCGCGACGGTCGGTGTACGTGGGCGACCGCGTCTTCGAGGACGTCCACGGGCCGCAGCAGGTGGGCATGCGGGCCATCTGGATCCCGCACTCCGACATCCCGGTGTCGCAGCGGGTCGAGGTCACCGCCGTGCCCGACGCCCGCGCGCACGAGCTGCTCGACGTGCTCGGCATCGTCGACGCCTGGACGGCGGTGTGACCCGCTCGTGAGCGACCCGGGGGTGGAGGTCGTCGTGTTGCTCGGCCTCGCGGGGTTCCTCGCCGGCTGGATCGACGCGGTCGTCGGCGGGGGAGGGCTGATCCAGCTGCCGGCGCTGCTGCTCGGCGTGCCCGGCGCGACCCCGGCGCAGATCCTCGCGACCAACAAGTTCGGGTCCATCTGGGGCACGGCGACGTCGTCGGTGACCTACTACCGCCGGGTGAAGCCCGACCTGCGCACCGCGCTGCCGATGGCGGCCGTGGCCTACGTCGGGGCGATCGTGGGGGCGCTCATCGGGCTGCACATCCCCAAGGACGCGTTCTACCCGATCATCCTCGTCCTGCTCATCGCGGTGGGCGCCTACACGCTGTTCACCCCGTCGCTCGGTGCCGCGACGGTGCTGCGGTTCTCCGGGCACCGGCACACGGTGTTCGCGATGCTCACGGGGTTCGTCATCGGCATCTACGACGGGGCGCTCGGGCCGGGCACGGGGTCGTTCATGGTCTTCGCGCTCGTCGGCCTCATGGGCTACGCCTTCCTCGAGGCCAGCGCCACGGCCAAGATCGCCAACTTCGCGACCAACCTCGGTGCCCTCACCGTCTTCATCCCGGGCGGCCACGTCATGTGGCTCGTCGGGAGCGTCATGGCCGCGACCAACCTCATCGGCGGCTACGTCGGCGCCCGGACGGCGGTGGCCCAGGGGAGCAGGTTCGTGCGGCTCGTGTTCATCGTCGTCGTCGGGGCGTTCATCGTCCGCATCGGGGGAGACCTGCTGGGCCTCTGGTGACCTGAGCCGGATGCCGGCCGACGGCATCCGGTGGGTGTGTGACCGGCTCCTGGACGCCGTTCCTCACACACACCCGCGGCGCAGCGTCAGGGGGTCGTCAGCCAGAGGACGCCGTACGGGGGCAGCCACACGGTGCCGTGGTCGTCCCACGGGAGGGCATCACCCGTCACGAGGTCGCGGGAGTCGGCCACGCCCAGCTCGTGCAGCCGCCAGTCGTGCCAGGGCCGGGGCTCGGGCGTGACGTTGTAGACCCCGACGAAGCGGCCGAGGGGGTGCTCGCGCACCGTGACGAGCACGCCCGGGTCGTCCACCGGCCCGATCCGCGTCTCGACCGCACCGTGCAGGTGCGGCACCGAGGCCCGCGTCCGCACGAGCGCGACGACGTCGCCGAACACCCGCCCGGCCACCGTCGTGGCGTCGTGGCGCTCCTCCGCCCGGGCCCAGTCCAGGCGCGGCCGGTGGGCCCAGCGGTTGTCGTCCTCGTGGCCGGCCTCGAGCGCCCACCCGGGGTCGTTGGGCTGGCCGAGCTCGTCGCCGCTCCAGATGACGGGGATGCCGCCCCAGCCGATGACGAGCGCGTGGGCCAGGCGCAGCGCAGCGACCCCCAGCTCGACCTCCACCGGGGTTCGGGCGGCCTCCAGCCCGACGAGCGAGGCCGCCGTGCCGCTCGTGCGCCGGTCGTCGGTCTCGGGGTTGTACTGGAAGACCAGGCCGCGGGCGGGGGACCCGGGGAAGTCACCGGCATACCAGTGGGCGAGGAAGCTGCGGTGCCCGTGACCGGTGACGCCGACGGCGGCCGCGTCCTCGTCCATGATCGCCCAGCCGATGTCGTCGTGGCAGCGCAGGTAGGTCAGCCACGTCGCCGTGGGCGGCTTCGGCGGCAGGCCAGCGAGGGTGTGCGCGGCGAGCCGCACGTCGCGCGAGGCGAGCATCGACCACACCTGGACCATGAGGCTGTTGTGATACGCGAGGTCGCTGACCTTGCCGGTGTAGGAGCCGGCGCCGAGGTAGGCGAGCAGCTTCGTCGGCGCCACGATGGCCTCGGCGAGGAACGCCACCGCCGGGCACGCGATGCGGGTGACCGCGCGCAGCACCTGGGTGATCGCGTGCACCTCGGGCTCGCCCTGGCAGTCGGTGCCCAGCCGCTTCCACATGAACGCGATGGCGTCGAGCCGCAGCACGTCGACCCCGCGGTTGGCCAGGTCGAGGATGATCGACGCGTACTCCCGCAGCACCGCGGGGTTGGCCCAGTTGACGTCCCACTGGAACTCGTTGAACGTCGTCCACACCCAGCCGTCGAGCTCGTCCTCCCAGGTGAAGTTGCCCGGGGCGAACTGGGGGAAGACCTCGGGCAGGGTGCGCTCGTAGGCGTCGGGCGCCGTGCGGTCCGGGAAGACGTGGAAGAAGTCGCGGTATGCCGGGTCGCCGGCCCGCGCGCGCGCCGCCCAGTCGTGCTCGCGCGCCACGTGGTTGAGAACGAGGTCGAGCACGAGGCTCATGCCTTCGTCGTGGAGGTCCTCGGCCAGGGCCTCGAGGTCGTCCATCGTCCCCAGGTCGGGGCGCACCGAGCGGTAGTCGGCCACGGCGTAGCCGCCGTCGTTGTCGCCCTCCCGGGGCCGCAGCAGCGGCATGAGGTGGAGGTGCGTGACGCCGAGCTCGCGCAGGTA
>DATITJ010000099.1:0-3311 GCA_035467935.1 Ornithinibacter sp. | reverse complement strand
TCACGGTCGAGCCGGCCTACGACAAGCTCGGCTGGAACATCTCCGACACCCACGGGCTGTCCTTCGCCGGCTGCCGCGTGCCCGAGGACCACCTCCTCGGCGAGCGCGGGCAGGGCTTCCGCCAGTTCCTCAAGACCCTCGACGACGGTCGCATCGCGATCAGCGCCCTCGCGCTGGGACTGATCACCCGCATGCGCGAGGAGGCCACGGCATACGCGAGGACGCGCACGGCGTTCGGCCGGCCGATCGGGGTCAACCAGGGCGTGGCGTTCCCCATCGCCGACCTCGCGGTCATGGAGGAGAGCGCGCGGCTGCTCACCTACCGCGCCGCGTGGCTCAAGGACGAGCAGGAGGCCGGGCGGCGCTCGGTCGCCGAGGTCAAGCAGGCCGCGGCGCTCGCCAAGCTCTACACCTCCGAGGCGGCGGTCAGCGCGACGCGCATCGCGACCCAGGTCTTCGGCGGCAACGGCTTCATGGAGGAGTACCCCGTCGCCCGGTTCTACCGCGACGCGAAGATCCTCGAGATCGGCGAGGGCACCTCGGAGGTGCAGCGCATGGTCATCGCCAAGGCGCTCGGCCTGCCGTCATGACCCAGGGTGACCCGAAGGTCGCCGACGTCCGGGCCCGGCTCCAGGCCGCGCGCACCGCGTCGGAGCGCCCGCCCGAGAAGGCCGCCGCCAAGCTGGCCTCCCAGAACAAGCTCTACGTGCGCGACCGGCTCGCGCTGCTGCTCGACGCGGGCAGCCTCGTGGAGGACGGCCGCTACGCCAACGCGCTCGCTCCGGGCCTGCCGGCCGACGGCGTCGTCACCGGGAGGGGCACGGTCGAGGGGCGGCCGGTCGTCGTCATCGCCAACGACCCCACCGTCAAGGCCGGGTCGTGGGGCGCGCGCACGGTCGAGAAGATCGTGCGGGCCACCGAGACGGCGCTGCGCGAGGAGCTGCCGGTCTTCTGGCTCGTCGACAGCGCGGGGGCCCGGATCACCGACCAGGTCGAGATGTTCCCCGGCCGCCGCGGGGCCGGGCGGATCTTCCACAACCAGGTCGCCCTGTCCGGCAAGGTGCCGCAGATCTGCTGCCTGTTCGGGCCGTCGGCCGCCGGCGGTGCCTACATCCCGAGCTTCTGCGACGTCATCGTCATGGTCGAGGGCAACGCCTCGATGTACCTCGGGAGCCCGCGGATGGCCGAGATGGTCGTCGGCGAGACGGTCTCGCTCGAGGACATGGGCGGCGCGCGGATGCACTGCACCGTCTCGGGCGTCGGCGACCTGCTGGCCCACGACGACGCCGAGGCCATCGAGCTCGCGCGCCTCTACTTCTCCTACCTCCCCGACAACTGGCGCACGCCGCTGCCGACCTACCACGCCGAGGAGCCCTCGCAGCCGCTCACCCGGGCGTCGGTGCCCGAGCGCGAGAGCCAGCCGTTCGACGTCCACGACTTCGTCGACGGCCTCGTCGACGAGCACAGCTTCTTCGAGGTCAAGCCGCTCTTCGCGGCCGAGCTGGTCATCGGGTTCGCCCGGATGGACGGCGAGACCGTGGGCATCGTCGCGAACAACTCCGCGGTCAAGGGTGGGGTGCTGTTCAGCGACTCGGCCGACAAGGCGGCCCGCTTCATCTGGCTGTGCGACGCGTTCTCGGTGCCGCTGGTCTACCTCGCCGACGTGCCCGGCTTCATGATCGGCTCCGAGGTCGAGCGCGGCGGGATCATCCGGCACGGCGCGAAGATGGTCTCGGCCGTCGCGTCCGCCACCGTGCCGCAGTTCTGCGTCGTCGTGCGCAAGGCCTACGGCGCCGGGCTCTACGCGATGGGCGGGCCGGGCTTCGGCCCCGACGCCACGATCGCGCTGCCCACCGCCCGGATCGCCGTCATGGGGCCCGAGGCGGCGGTCAACGCCGTCTACGCCAACACCATCGCCGAGATCGAGGCGTCCGAGGGTGCCGAGGCGAGGGCGGCGTTCGTCGCGGCCCGTCGCGCGGAGTACGAGCAGGACGTCGACCTCGAGCGGCTCGCGGCCGACCTCGTGCTCGACGAGGTCGTCGAGGCCGAGGACCTGCGGGGCGAGCTGCTGCGCCGGCTGCGCTACGCCGCCCGACGCGACCGGCACTTCGCCGACAAGCGCCGCGGCGTCCCACCCGTCTGACCCCTGACCTCGCGGGACATGGGGAGGTCAGGCGTCGGCGCGCGGCGCGCGCAGGTCGTGCCAGGGGAGGTCGAGCTCGCGCAGCAGCTCGCGCACGAGGGGCAGGGACACCCCGATGACGTTGCTGGGGTCGCCCTCGATGCCCGCGACGTAGGGGCCCCCGAGGCCGTCGAGGGTGAAGGCGCCGGCGACGCGCAGGGGCTCACCGGTGGCGACGTAGTCGTCGATCTCGGCGTCGTCGAGGTCGGCGAAGTGGACCGTCGTGGATGCCGTGCCCCCCACCATGCCGCCGGTGCCCCCGTCCTCGGCGTGGCGTGCGTCGACGAGCCAGTGCCCCGTGTGCAGCACGCCGGTGCGGCCGCGCATCCGGCGCCACCGCTGCGTCGCCTCGGCCACGTCCACCGGCTTGCCGTGCACCTCGCCGTCGAGCTCGAGCACCGAGTCGCACCCGAGCACGATGACGTCCACGTCGAGCTCGAGCGCGCCGTCGGCGTCGTCCTCCTCGTCCTCGAGGGCGGCCACGACGTCCTCGGCCTTCGCGCGGGCGAGGAGCAGGGCGACGTCGGCGGCACCGAGCGGCCCGTGCAGCGCCTCGGCCGCGGCGACGACGGCGTCCTCGTCGACCGACGACACGTGCACCAGGGCCTCGACCCCGGCCGCCCGCAACGTGCTGCGACGGGCAGGGGAGGCGGAGGCGAGCAGGAGGGCGGGGTGGGCGGACGGCATACCGGACAACCTAGCCCGGCGGCACCGGGCGGCGGCCGGCCCGGCGGCCGGCCCGGCGGCCGCGTGGCGCTCGTCTCCCCGGTGCGCGCACATTCAACTACGATGCGTAGTATCGGCGTCGCAGCCAGTCCGCGCACCGCAGCGACAAGGGAGATGTCCGTGGCCGGAGCAGAGCGTGACCTCACCCCGCTGGCGCCCGTGGGCCTGGGCCGGACCCGGTCCGGCCCCGTCCGCCAGCAGCGCCCCGTCTACGTCGACCTGCTGCCGCCGTGCAACGTCGGCTGCCCCGCCGGGGAGAACCTCCAGGCCTGGCTCGGCCTCGTCAAGGCGGGCCGGGAGGAGGACGCCTGGCGCCAGCTGACCGCCGACAACCCGTTGCCCGCGGTCCACGGCCGGGTCTGCTACCACCCGTGCGAGGCGGCCTGCAACCGCGTCGAGCTCG
>DATITJ010000098.1:0-1960 GCA_035467935.1 Ornithinibacter sp. | reverse complement strand
TCACGACCGTGGTCTACGCGCTCGTCACGGCCGCGTCCGGCATCCCGCTCCTCGTCCTGGCCGCGGCCCTCGTCGGCCTCGTCGTGGCCTTCCAGCGGCGGGTGACCGGCGGCATCCTCGGCCCGACCATCACGCACCTGACGTGGTCGCTCGGCATGCTCTACCTCCTGCCCCCGATCCTGGACCGCCTGTCGTGAGGACCAGCCCATGACCTCCCTGCTCTGGCTACGCCGTGACCTGCGCCGTCGTGACCATCCTGCGCTGCTCGCCGCCCGCGAGGCGGCCGGGGACGGCGACCTCGTCGTCGCGTTCGTCGTCGACCCGCGGTTGTGGGACGGCGGGGGGGCGGCGCGCCGCGCCTGGCTCGCCGTCACCCTCCGGGCGACGGACGAGGCCTTCGACGGCGCCCTCACGCTCGTGCACGGCGACCCCCGCCGCGTCGTGCCCGAGCTCGCCCACCGCGTCGGGGCGACCTCGGTGCACGTCTCCCGCGAGACGACGCCGGCCGGGCGCCGCCGCGACGAGGTCGTCGCCGCGCGCCTGGGGGAGGTCGGCGTCGAGTGGGTCGAGACCGGCACCCCGTATGCCGTGGGGCCCGGTCTCGTCGTCAACGGGTCGGGCGACCCCTACAAGGTCTTCACGCCGTTCTCGAAGGCGTGGCGGGCCCACGGCTGGCCGGAGCCGGCACCGACTCCGGTCGACCTCCCGCTGCGGCACGGGGGCAACGACGCCGACGCGACGGCGGCGGTCACGGCCGCCCTCGCCGCGCCCGACCTCCCCGAGCTGCCCGAGCCGGGGGAGGAGGCCGCGATGCGCCGGTGGCGGGCGTTTCGCGAGGACGCGCTCACGGCATACGCCGACGACCGCAACCGACCCGACCTCGACGGCACGTCGCGGCTCTCGCCCTACCTCAAGCTCGGAGTGGTGCACCCGCGCACGCTGCTCGCCGACCTCGCGGAAGAGCGTGGGAAGGGTGCGCAGACCTACGAGAGCGAGCTGGCCTGGCGCGAGTTCTACGCCGACGTGCTGTGGCACCAGCCGCGCACGGCATGGCACGACCTGCGACCCGAGATGTCGCGGATGCGCTACGACGAGCCCGAGGACGCCATCGAGGCGTGGAAGGCCGGGCGCACGGGCTACCCGATCGTCGACGCCGGCATGCGCCAGCTGCTCGCGCAGGGGTGGATGCACAACCGCGTGCGGATGATCACCGGGAGCTTCCTCACCAAGGACCTCCACGTGTGGTGGCCGGTCGGGGCGCGGCACTTCCTCGAGCACCTCGTCGACGGCGACATCGCGTCGAACAACCACGGTTGGCAGTGGGTGGCCGGCACCGGCACCGACGCGTCGCCGTACTTCCGCGTGTTCAACCCGGTCACCCAGGGGCTGCGCTTCGACCCCGACGGCGACTACGTGCGGCGCTGGGTGCCCGAGCTCGCCCACGTGCGGGGCGCCGCGGCGCACGAGCCGTGGGAGGTGGCCGACGGCTACGAGCACGGCTACCCCCGGCGGATCGTCGACCACGCCGAGGAGCGGCTCGAGGCCCTGGCCCGGGTGGAGGCGACGAAGTCCTGACCGGCCACCCCAACGTTCCCGCCCGATGCCGGAACCCTCGGCTGGGCGCCACTGTCGTTCCGGTGCGAACGTGAGGGTTGCTGCGCGGAGGTCGGCGCAGCCGCGGGCGGATGCCGTGTCCAAGGTTCGCGTCTTTCCGCACCGGAGGTTGTGGAAAAGGCAACGACCTTCCTAGACTCGTCGCACGAGGGGAGTACTTCCCAAGCTCGCGCCGGTCAGTCCGACCACCACGCGGTGGTTCCGGTGCGGCGCCGAGCGGCCCGCCGTCCGGTGAAGGAGACCTCAAGACCGTTGTCCCGTCTTGAGGAGACCCATGTCCCCCACGTCCCTGCTCGCCGCCGCGGAGCCCGCTGCAGCCCAGGCGTCCATCGGCACCCCGATGCTC
>DATITJ010000097.1:0-3942 GCA_035467935.1 Ornithinibacter sp. | reverse complement strand
CTTCTCGCTGGGCTTGATGACGACCGCGTTGCCGCACGCGATGGCGATCGGCACGAACCACAGCGGCACCATGGCCGGGAAGTTGAACGGGCTGATGACCGCGACCACGCCCAGGCTCTGGCGGATCGAGTAGACGTCGACCCGGGTCGAGACGTTCTCGGAGAAGCCGCCCTTGAGCAGGTGCGGGATCCCGCACGCGAACTCGGCGACCTCCAGCCCACGGGTCACCTCACCGACGGCGTCGGAGACGACCTTGCCGTGCTCGGCGGTGATGAGGGAGCCGATCTCGTCCTTGCGCTCGTTGAGCAGCTCGCGGAAGCGGAACAGCACCTGGGTGCGCTGGGTCAGCGAGGCCCGCTGCCAGGACGACTCCCAGGCAGACCTCGCCGAGGTGACGACCTCGTCGACGAGGTCGGCGCCGGCCAGGTCGAGCTCACCGCTCTGCTCACCCGTCGCCGGGTTGAACACCGGGCTGGTGCGCTGCGCCGTGCCCTCCCACGGGATGCCGCCGATGAGGTGGGTGATGCGGGTGGGGGTCGTGCTCACGGTTATCGGTCCTTGTCGTGCGATGTGGTGGATTCAGTGTGTCAGAGCACCCGGCGGTTGTGGGATGCGTGGTCGGATGCCGGTTCGCACCCGTGATCAGTCGTCACCGGCGTACAACGTCGGACGGTCGGCCAGGACGACCGGCACCGGCAGGCCGGAGGCGAGCGAGGCCATGCCGGCGGTGCTGACCGCCGTCGCCGCGTAGCCGTCCCACGCCGAGGGACCCACCGCGGTGCCGGCGCGCACGGCATCCGCCCAGGCCTGCACCTCGATGTCGTAGGCCCGCGCGAAGCGCGCGCGGTAGTCGTCGGGCACCGTGCCGCCCCAGGCACCGCCGTCGGGGGTGACCCGCGTGGCGAGCACGCCGCCCGACGCGAGCCCGGCCGTGAGAGAGCCACGCTCCGCCACGGCCTCGAAGCGCACCTCGTAGCCGACCTGGCTGTTGACGAACACCTCGTTCGTGACGAGTCCGCCGCCGGACATCCGGAACAGGGCGACCTGGGGGTCGACCACCCCGGCACCGGCGTGGGACGTCGGCGCCGGTGACAGCACGGTCACCTCGACGACCTCCTCGCCGAAGAGGAACCGTGATGCGTCGACCTCGTGCACGAGGCTGTCCCGCACGATCATCTCCGAGCGGAAGTCGGCGTTGGGCGCCGAGCGGTTGCGGTGGGTGTTGTGCAGCAGCAGGAGCCGGCCGTGAGCCCCCGACGTGAGCGCCGCCCGGACCGCGGCGTACTCCGGGTCGAAGCGCCGCATGAAGCCGACCGTGACCAGGCGGCGCCCGAGTGCCGCCTCGGCCTCGACGAGCCGCAGCGATGAGGCGTCGTCCATCGTCAGCGGCTTCTCGCACAGGGCGGGGATGCCGTGCTCGAGCGCGGCGAGCACCTGCTCCTCGTGGACGAACCCCGGGGAGGCGATGACGACGGCGTCGACGTCGGGCGCGCAGAGGAGCGCGGTCGGGTCGTCGTGCACCGTCGCGCCGAGGCGCTCGGCGAGCGCCGCGGCACGGCCGGCGTCCGGGTCGCACACCCCGGCGAGCACCACGCCGGCGGTGCGGTGCGCGAGGCGCTCGGCGTGGTCGGCTCCCATGTGGCCCACGCCGATGACGCCGACGCGCAGGGGGGGCGGGGTCACGGTCGGTGCTCCTTCGGCAGGGTCGGTGCGAGGTGGGGCTGCTGGTGCTTCTTGGCCTCGGTGTAGGCCGCCGACGCCGCCTGCGTGCTGTCGAGCGAGGAGACCTGCGCGACCGGGACGTCCCACCACGAGTCGCTGCCCGGGGCGTGGACCCGCGGGTCGGTCTCGACGTGGATGACGACCGGCCCGCCGTCGCGGGGGGCAGCCTTCGCCTGCGCGATCGCCGCCGCCAGACCGGCACGGTCGTGCACCTCGATGACGTGGGCGCCGAGACTGCGGGCGTTGGCCGCGAGGTCGACCGGCAGGTGACCACCGTCGAGACGGCCGCCGGCCCCGCGGAACTCGTAGCTCGTGCCGAAGCGCTGCGAGCCCAGGCCCTCGGAGAGCGACCCGATCGAGTGGAAGCCGTGGTTCTGCACGAGCACGACGATGACCTTGACGCGCTCCTGCACCGCGACGACGAGCTCGGTCGGCATCATCAGGTAGCCGCCGTCGCCGACCATCGCGACCACGTCGCGGGTGCCGTCGGCGAGCGCGACCCCGAGCGCGCCGGGGATCTCGTAGCCCATGCAGGAGTAGCCGTACTCCACGTGGTAGCCCTTGCGGTCGCGCACCCGCCACAGCCTGTGCAGGTCGCCGGGCATCGAGCCCGCGGCGCAGACGACGACGTCGCGGGGGTCGGTGAGCTCGTTGACGGCCCCGAGCACCGCGGCCTGCGTGAGCAGCCCCGGGGCGAGGCCGTCGGTGACCTCGGCGGGCGGGTCGTATGCCGTGTCCACCTGCGCGTCCCACTCACCCCACAGCGTGGTGACCCGAGCGGCGTACGCGGGCTCGACGGCATACCCGCCGACGGCGGAGGTGAGGGCGGTGAGGCCCTCGCGCGCGTCGGCGACGAGGGACAGGCCGCTGTGCTTGCCCGCGTCGAAACCCGCCACGTTGAGGCTGATGAAGCGGACCCCGCTGTCGCGGAACGCGGTTCGCGATGCCGTCGTGAAGTCGGACCACCGGGTGCCGATGCCGATGACGAGGTCGGCCTCGCGGGCGAGGACGTTGGCGGCGGTCGTGCCGGTCGACCCGACGGCACCGACGAGCTGCGGGTGCCCGTGCAGGAGCGAGCCCTTGCCGGCCTGGGTCTCGGCGACGGGGATGCCGGTGGCCTCGGCGAACGCCGCGAGCGCGTCCTCCGCCCCCGAGTAGTGGACGCCGCCACCGGCCACGACGAGCGGACGGCGGGCGGAGCGCACGGCATCCGCCGCGGCTGCGACGCGAGACGCCTCGGCTGGGGGCCGTGCGACGTGCCACACGCGGTCGGCGAAGAGCGCGACGGGCCAGTCGAACGCCTCGGCCTGCACGTCCTGCGGAAGCGAGATCGTCACCGCTCCGGTCTCGACGGGGTCGGCGAGCACCCGCATCGCGCCGAGCAGCGCGGCGGCCAGCTGCTCGGGGCGGTCGACCTGGTCGTAGAACCGCGACAGCGGACGGAAGGCGTCGTTGACCGAGACGTCGGCGGCGTGGGGCAGCTCGAGCTCCTGCAGCACCGGGGCGCTGACCCGGGTGGCGAAGGTGCTCGAGGGCAGCAGGAGCACCGGGACGCGGTTGATCGTCGCCAGCGCGGCCCCGGTGAGCATGTTGGTCGAGCCGGGCCCGACGGACGCCGTCACGGCCCACGTCGAGAGGCGGTCACGGTGCTTGGCGAAGCCCACGGCGGTGTGCACCATGGCCTGCTCGTTGCGGCCGAGGACGTAGGGAAGGGCGGGCTGCTCGCCCGCCTCGGCGGCCCGCAGCTCCTCCTCGAGCAGGGCCTGGCCGATGCCGGCGACGTTGCCGTGGCCGAAGATGCCCAGGCACCCCTCGACGAGCCGCTGGCGCTCGCCGTCCCGCTCGCTCCACTGGTGGGCGAGGAAGCGCACCACCGCCTGCGCGACGGTGAGCCGGACGGTCGGTGTCCTCGAACCGCCTGTCGTCGAACCGCTTGCCGTCGCGACGCTGGTCATCGGGTGCCTCCCACGGGCAGTCGGGGGTCGACGGCCTCATCGGCCCAGGTGTCGCGGACCCATGCGTGGGCCGGGTCGTCGCAGATGCGCCAGGCCCGCTCGGGGCCGGGGCCGGCCATGACGGTGAGGTAGTAGAGGTCGGCGTCGGGACTGGCGACCGCCGGGCCGTGCCACCCGTGCGGCACGAGGACGACGTCGCCGGTGCGCACCTCGGCGAGCACGTCGAGCGGCCGGTCGCCCGCGCCGTAGACCCGCAGGTAGCCCG
>DATITJ010000096.1:0-1869 GCA_035467935.1 Ornithinibacter sp. | reverse complement strand
CCCTCGACGCCGGTGCCCAGCACGACCCACGCCCAGCCGAAGCCGAGCACGATCCGCACCCCGAGCGCCGGGTCGTGCGTCGCGCACCAGGCGATGGCGGCGTCGATGTTCGCGCGCTCGCTGCGCACGAGGTCGAGGTGCTCCGCCTGTCCCGGTCCCCGCACCCCGGCCGCGGCTCGATCCGCGGCCCCGGCCCACCACTGCGCGTGTGCGGCGGCGACGACGTCGGCCAGGCCGGCCTCCTCGAGACGCTCCACGGCGAGGGCACGCACGCTGTCGAGCAGCCGGTACCGGGCGGGGCGGTGCGGCCCGAGCTCGGCCGTGGCCAGGGAGCGGTCGACGAGCCGCGAGACGATGTCGAGCCCGGCATCCGCCGGCACCCCCAGGGCACCGAGCACGGCCTCGACGGCAGGCAGCGGCGCGCCGCCGGTGAACGCGGCGATGGCCCACAGACCGCGCTGGTCGTCGGGGAAGAGGAGGTCGTGGCTCCAGGCGAGGGCGGCCCGCAGGGTGGCCTGGCGCGGCGGGAGGCGGCCGACCGGGTCACGCAGCAGCGCGAACCGGTCGTCGAGGCGGCGCGCGATCTCGTGGACCGGCAGCACCCGGGTGCGGGCCGCCGCGAGCTCGATGGCCAGCGGCAGGCCGTCCAGGGCCCGGCACACCTGCTCGACGGTCCGGTGGCTCTCGTCGTCATCGGTGGCGTCCGGGCGTTGCGCCGTCGCCCGGTCGGTGAACAGCGCCACCGCATCGGCCAGCCCGAGGGGCGCCAGGTCGAGCACGCCCTCACCGCCGACGCGCAGCGGCAGCTGGCTCGTCGCGAGCACCCGCAGCCCCGGCGCGGACGCGAGGAGCGGCTCGACGATGCCGGACACCGCCTCGACGACGTGCTCGCAGCCGTCGAGCACGAGGAGCACCTCGGCACCGCGCAGCCTCTCGGTCACCGTGGCCGGGGTGGGTGCATCGACCCCGAGGGCCTCGCCGGTCACGGACCACACGGATGCCGGGTCCGTCGCGGTCTCGAGGCGCGCCAGCCAGGCGCCCCCCGGAGGGCCGGCCCGGCGAGCGACCTCGAGCGCGAGCCGGGACTTGCCGACCCCCGCAGGGCCGGTCACGGTGACGACGCGCCGCTCGGTGAGGAGCCGTTCCAGGTGGTCGAGGTCGTCCTCGCGCCCGACGAGGGAGCCGGATGCCGTGGGCAGGTTGCCGACGACGAGGGCTTCGAGCGTGGCGGGCCCGGCGCGGGCGGCCCGGGCCGAGGGCGTCGCGAGGGCCGGGTCCTGCTGGAGCACCTGCTGCTCGAGCAGCCGGAGCTGGGGGCCGGGGTCGATTCCGAGCTCGTCGGCCAGCACGTGGCGTGCCCGCGCGCACGCGGCCAGCGCGTCACCCTGGCGCCCGGCCCGGTAGAGCGCGGTGACGAGCAGGGCCCATCCGCGCTCACGCAGGGGGTGGGACGACACGAGGTCCTCCAGCTCGGGCACGAGCTCGCCGCCCGCCCCGAGGTCGACCCGTGCGGCGAGACGTGCCTCGACGAGGGCGACGCGCGTCTCCTCCAGCCTCAGCCGGTGGGGCCTCGCCCAGGCCGCGTCCACCGCGGCTGGGAGGACGTCCCCGTGGAAGAGCGCCATCCCCCTCTCGCACCGCTCGATGACGCCGATGTGGTCTGCCGACGCGTGCCGGGAGGCGACCTCCTCGGCGAGCTCGAGCACGCGCAGCGCATCGACGTCCCGCGGCGAGATCTGCAGCGCGTAGCCGGCGCTGCCGCCGAGGACGGCCGCACCGTCCCCCAGTGCTCTCCTGAGCCGGGACACCTTGGACTGCAGCGTGTTCGGCGCGGCACCCCGTGGTTCGTCGGGCCAGAGGTCCTCGAGC
>DATITJ010000095.1:0-5667 GCA_035467935.1 Ornithinibacter sp. | reverse complement strand
CCGCATGGTCTTCGAGTCCGACCTCACGAGCGTCCCCCAGGTGCGCTCGCGCCTCGACGGCGTCGAGCTGAACTGCGCCGAGGCGATCGCCGAGGTCATCGCCGAGGACACCGGTGCCGACGACGAGCGGGCCCTGCTCCTGGGCTCGGCCCTGGCCGGCATGGCTCAGGTCGCGGCGCGGCACTGGCTCGCCCAGGGCGGCGACGTGCCCGAGGCCGAGGCCGCCCGGATGATCAGTGCGCTCGCGTGGCGCGGTCTGGGGTCGTTCCCCAAGGTCGGCGGCTGACGGCAGCGCTCGCCGGTCTCTGCCGTCGGCGGATGCCGGAATGCGCGGTGGCGCAGGCGGGTTAGCCTGAGCCCGAGAGCGCGGCGACGCCGCGCCCCCTGACGAAAGGTGTGCACCCGTGGAGGTCACCATCGGCGTCCAGAACGTCGCCCGCGAGCTGACGGTCGAGACCGACTCCCCCACCGCCGAGGTCAACGCGGAGGTCGAGAAGGCCCTGGCCGACGGCGGTGTGCTCCGCCTCACCGACACCCGCGGTCGCTCCGTCTTCGTCCCCGGTGCGGCCATCGGCTGGATCCAGGTCGGCGACTCGGACAAGGGTCGCGTCGGCTTCACCCCCTGACGGCCGCCCGGGCCGCCGCGCCCGGCCGGAATCCCGGGCCCGCATCCGCGGGATCGCGCTCGTGCTGCACTAGATTCGTCCCAGGCGCCGGACCCCCGGAGCTCCGGATGCGGCATCGCCGCGCCGTTGGACCACGCAGGTCATGGGGTCCTCGGACCCCGGAAGGAGAGTCGGCATGGACATCCTGGAGATCCTCGGCACGATCTTCTTCGGAGCAGTCATCGGGGTGCTGGCCCGATTCGTGCTCCCCGGCAGGCAGAACGTCAACATGATCGTCACCGTCATCCTCGGCGTGCTCGGAGCCCTCATCGGCTACTGGCTCTGGGGCCTCATCGGCGACGGGAACACCGACGGCATCGACTGGATCCGCTGGTTCATCTCCATCGCGGCCGCGGCGATCCTCGTCGTCGCCTACGAGGCGATCGCCGGCAGGAAGCAGTCCGACACCAGGCGGGTCTGACCACTCGAACGCCGCGACCCCCGTCCCTCGTGGGACGGGGGTCGCGCTGCGTCCCACGGATGCCGTGGCACGGCATCGGGAGGCCACCGCCGGGCGCGGCCGTGGTCGGTCAGGCGGCCAGGCCCAGGCGCGCCATGCGGGCCTGGTGGTTGTCGGTGAGCCGGGTGAACATCCGCCCGACCTCGCCGAGGTCGACCCCGCCGCCGACGAGGAGCGCCGACATGGCGTCGCGCTCGACCGCCACCGCCTGCGCCTGCGACAGCGCCTCGCCGAGCAGGCGCCGCCCCCACAGGGCGAGCCGCCCCCCGGCCGTGCGGTCGGTCTTGAGCGTGTTGCGCACGACGTTCACGACGAACTCCGCCTCGCCCGCGTCGTCCAACGCCCGCGCCATGACCTCGCGGGTGTCGTCGTCGACGAAGACCGACATCTCGCGGTAGAAGTCCTTGGCGATGCCGTCGCCGACATAGGCCTTCACGAGCCCCTCGACCCAGCCCTTGGGCCTCGTGCGCTCGTGGTACGCCGCGAACGGCACGACGAAGGGCGCCATGGCCGCCTCGGCGTCGATGCCGCGTGCGGTCATGTGGTCCACGAGGAGGCTGTACTGGACGTACTCCGTGTTCGCGAGCCCGGCGAGCGCCGATTTCAGCGCCAGGGTCGGGGCGGCGTCGGAGTCGACCGCCATCCGGATGAACGCCGTGAGCTCACCGTAGGCGAGCACACCGAGCAGGTCCACGACGGCGGCGTGGTAGGTGGGGTCCTCCAGCGAGGTCTGGTCCATGTCGTGCGAGCCTAACGGTAGGATCTGTGGAGTCCACGGTGCCCGGTCGGCACAGACACCCAGTTCCTTGACGTGGCGAGCCGCAGGCGTCCCTCAGACGCGCAGCACGCCCCCCGAAGACCTCCGATCGGCCCGCAGCCCTTGCGACGGCGCAGCCGCGCCCGCCGACCGGAGGAGACTCCATGACCGACGTCACCGACGCCCCCACCGACCAGACCGCCGATGACGCGCCCGCCGTGCAGGCCCCGCCCGCGCCGTCGTTCTCCGAGTTCGCGATCCACGCCGACATCGTCGACGCGCTCGCCGAGCACAACATCACGAGCGCGTTCCCGATCCAGGCGATGACGCTGCCCGTGGCCCTGGCCGGCCACGACATCATCGGCCAGGCCAAGACCGGCACCGGCAAGACCCTCGGCTTCGGCATCCCGATCCTCAACCGTGTGGTCTCCCCCCGGGACGAGGAGTTCGCCACGATGCCGGCCGCCGGCAAGCCGCAGGCCCTCGCCGTGGCCCCGACCCGCGAGCTCGCCGTGCAGGTCGCCGGCGACCTCGAGCGGGCCGGGCGCAAGCGTGGCATCCGGGTGCTGACGGTCTACGGCGGTCGGGCCTACGAGCCGCAGGTCGAGGCCCTCCAGCGTGGCGTCGAGGTCGTCGTCGGCACGCCCGGTCGCCTCATCGACCTCGCGAAGCAGGGCTACCTCGACCTGGGCCACGCCCGCATCGTCGTGCTCGACGAGGCCGACGAGATGCTCGACCTCGGCTTCCTCCCGGACGTCGAGAAGCTCCTCTCCCTGACGCCGGCCGCCCGACAGACCATGCTGTTCTCGGCCACCATGCCGGGTGCGGTCGTCGCGCTGGCCCGTCGCTACATGAGCCAGCCGACCCACATCCGCGCCATGGGTGACGACCAGGAGAACGCCCACACGGTCAAGGCCGTCGAGCAGTTCGTCTACCGCGCCCACGCGATGGACAAGGTCGAGATGCTCGCCCGCATGCTCCAGGCCACGGACCGCGGGCTGACGATCATCTTCAGCCGCACCAAGCGGACCGCCGCAAAGGTCGCCGACGACCTCGCCGAGCGCGGGTTCGCCGCAGCGGCCATCCACGGCGACCTCGGCCAGGGCGCGCGCGAGCAGGCGCTGCGCGCGTTCCGCAACGGCAAGGTCGACATCCTCGTCGCCACCGACGTCGCGGCCCGCGGCATCGACGTCGAGCACGTCACGCACGTCATCAACTACCAGTGTCCCGAGGACGAGAAGACCTACCTCCACCGCATCGGGCGCACGGCTCGCGCCGGCAACACCGGCATCGCGGTCACCTTCGTCGACTGGGACGACCTGCACCGCTGGGGCATGATCAACAAGGTCCTCGACCTCGGCATGCCCGAGCCGCTCGAGACCTACTCCTCCAGCCCGCACCTCTACTCCGACCTCGACATCCCCGAGGGCCGCAAGGGCCGCCTGCCGAAGGCGCAGCAGACCCGCGAGGGCCTGCGGGCCGAGGTGCTCGAGGACCTCGGCGAGACGGGTAAGGGCGCCGGGCGGCGTGGCCCGTCCTCCGCTGGCGACCGGGGGGACCGCGGCGGTCGAGGCGGGCGCTCCGGCGAGGGCCGCGGCGGTGACCGCGGGGCGCACGGCGCTGACCACGGGACGCGCGACGCTGACCACGGGACGCGCAGTGGTGAGGCCCGTGACACCTCGGCCCCGGCATCCCGCGACGCCGGTGCAGCCGGTGACGGCGCCGACCGCCCCAGGCGCAACCGCAACCGTCGGCGCACCCGTGGCGGGAGCTCCTCGGGCGACGCCTCGAGCTGACCCCCACCACACCCCCACGAGGGCCGCACCGGTAAGGGTGCGGCCCTCGTCGTCGGTGCTGCCGCAGCCGTGCAGCCGGCGGCCCGGTGTGAGCGACGAGGCCCCCCGGACCCCTGTCCGCCCGCCCGGGGGTGGACGAGAATCGGTGGCGTGACCAGCCCCACGCTGACGTTCTGGGGGGCTGCCGGCACCGTGACCGGGAGCCGCTTCCTCGTCGAGACCGGTGCCTCACGGGTGCTCGTCGACGCAGGCCTCTACCAGGGACTGCGCGAGCTGCGGCGGCGCAACTGGGAGGACTTCCCGGTCGACCCGTCGACGCTCGACGGCGTCGTGCTCACGCACGCGCACCTCGACCACTGCGGCTACCTCCCGCGGCTCGTGCGCGACGGGCTGGACGCCCCGGTGCTGTGCACCTCCGAGACGGCCGAGCTCGCGGCGATCGTGCTGCGCGACAGCGCCCACCTGCAGGAGGAGGATGCCGCGTACGCCAACGAGGCCGGCTTCTCCCGGCATCCGACCGCGCTGCCGCTGTACGACGCCACCGACGTCGAGCACACCCTCCCCCTGCTCCGCCGCGTGCCGCTGCACGACGACGTCCCGCTCACCGAGGACCTCACCGTGCGGCTCCAGTCGGCCGGGCACATCCTCGGGGCGAGCAGCGCCCTCGTCGACGCGGCCGGCTCGCGGGTGCTCTTCAGCGGTGACCTCGGGCGGGCGAGCCACCCGCTCGTCCCGCGCCGCGAGAACCCCCCACCCGCCGATGTCGTCGTCGTCGAGTCGACCTACGGCGACCGCACCCACCCGCCGGCCCCGAGCGACCCGGCGGACGACGTCCTCGCCGGCGCCATCCGCCGCACGGTGGCGCGCGGCGGCTCGGTGCTCATCCCGGCGTTCGCCATCGACCGCACCGAGCTCGTGCTGCTGCGCGTCGGCGAGCTCATGACCCAGGGGCTCGTGCCGACCGTGCCCGTGCACGTGGACAGCCCCATGGCACTCAAGGCGCTCGACGTCTACCGCCGGGCCCTGGCCGACGTCGACCCGCGCCTGCTCCCGCGAGGCTGGGACACCCGGACGTTCGGTGTGCCCGACCTGCACATCTCCCGCACGGCGAGCGAGTCCGAGGCGCTCAACGAGCCCCGGCACCCCTGCGTCATCATCTCCGCGTCGGGCATGGCCACCGGAGGGCGCGTCGTGCACCACCTCGCCCATCAGCTCGGCAACCCACGCAACTGCGTCGTGCTCACGGGGTACCAAGCGGTCGGGACACGAGGACGCGACCTCCTCGAGGGAGCCCGGCAGGTCAAGGTCCACGGACGCTACGTGCCGGTGCGCGCGGAGATCGTCGACGACACGGAGTTCTCGGTGCACGCCGACGCCGGCGAGGTGCTCGAGTGGCTCAGCCGGTGCGACCCGGCGCCGCGCACGGTCTACGTCGTGCACGGGGAGCCGCAGGCCGCGCAGGCCCTGGCGACCCGGGCCTCGGCCGAGCTGGGCCTGCTCGCCGTCGTGCCGCGCTTCGGCGAGCGGGTGCGCCTCGACTAGCACCCGCGCCCGACGACGACGAGGGGCCGCACCGGCATCCGGTACGGCCCCTCCGTGTCCACGGCGTCAGCCGGCGGTCAGGGTGCGCGTGTCGATGACCGCGCGGTAGCGCACGTCGCCGTCGACGACGCGGTCCCAGACGGCGGCGACGTCGGCGGCGTCGACGACCTCGATCGTCGCCGCGATCCCGTGCTCGGCGCAGAAGTCGAGCATCTCCTGGGTCTCGGCGATGCCACCGATCAGCGACCCGGCGACGGCCTTGTTGCCACCGATCAGCGAGCCCGGCGCGATGGAGTAGGGAGCGGGCGGCAGGCCGACGTTGACGACGACACCCGAGGGCTTGAGGAGCCGCACGTAGTCGCTGATCGGGATGTCGGCGCTCACCGTGTTGAGCACGATGTCGAAGGTGCCGCGCGCGGCCTTCATCCCGGCCGCGTCGGAGGAGGC
>DATITJ010000094.1:0-2589 GCA_035467935.1 Ornithinibacter sp. | reverse complement strand
CCCTCGTTTCCGGGTAGTGCTGCATCAGGGGTCCACGTCGTCGGTGACGTGGATCACGAGAGCAGTGATACACGGAAGGTAGTGATCCGTCGGGGAGGACATGCTCGGCAATGGTTGACAGCCGGATGCCGGGTCACTTGGCAACCGTCCCCCGGTCACCCCCCGCGCCCCGCCTCAGATGCCGCGCATCTGGTGGATCCGCAGGGCCAGGGCCAGGGTCAGCCGCAGCTGCGGGTCGCTGGTGAAGGGGCCGAGCATCCGCTCGAGCTTGGCGATGCGGTAGCGCAGCGTGTTGTAGTGGAAGAACAGCCGGCGGGCGGTCTCGGCGACGTTGAGGTTGGTGTCGATGAGCACCGACAGCGTGCGGCGCAGGTCGGCGTTCTCGGGGGAGTCGTCGGTGGCGAGCTCGCCGAGCGACTCGTCGACGAAGCGGCGCAGGTCGGCGCCGGCCGGGATCAGCGCGAGCAGGCGGTAGATCCCGAGCCCGTCGAAGTGGGTCAGCGCCGACTCCCCGTGCATCTGGCGCCCGACGTGCACGGCCCTGAGCGCCTCGTCGTACGCCGCGGGGAGGTCGGCGACCGAGGTGATCGGGCGCGACACCCCCGTGGAGAAGCTGCGCCGCCCCCCACCGCCGTCGCCCCGGACGACCTTGGCGATCTCGCCGACGGTGCGCATCACGGCATCCGGGGGCACCTCGGGGTCGGCCGGCAGCAGCGCGACGACCTCCTGGCTGAACCCGGCGACCGGCGCGCCCGTGTCGCGCGCCCGCACGGCCTGCACCCAGGCCCGCACGAAGCGCTCCTGCAGCGAGCGCACCTCCTCGGGGGCGCGGGTCGTCTCCTCGTCGTTCTCGTCGGTCTCGGCCACGACGACGACGACCGGGCGGGCCAGGTCCCAGCCCAGCGACGCGGCGTGCGACACGGCATCCGCCGGCCCGCCGGCCCGACCGGCGAGGGCGTCGCGCAGGAACTCCGCGCGGTACTTCCCCTCGACCGCCGCGACCGCGGCCTCCTTGGTGATGGCCAGGGCCGCGACCGTGGCGGCCCGCTCGAGCATGTGCACGTCGGTGGGGGTGAGCGGGCGGTCGGGCGAGAACGCGCCGAGCAGGCCGTGGTCGGAGGACCCGGCGACGATCTTGACGAACGCGCGCGTCGCGTCGGCGCCCCCGTCGGCGCCCCCGTCGGCGCCCCCGCCGTCACGCGCGCCGACCGGCTCGCTCTCGACGATCAGCCGCCCGGTGCGGTCGAAGCACCCCAGCTGCCGGACCCGCTCGACCTCGTCGTCGTCGCCGGCCATCGAGAGCACCCGGCCGTCGGTGGTGGTGACCACCGCGGCGCCGCCGAAGACCCCCGCGACCGCGTCACAGAGCTCGATGAGGGAGCCCCCGGCGAGCACGACGCGCACCAGCACCCGGTGCACCTCGTCCTCGCGCTCGAGCAGCGCGGCCTGCCGCTCGACGACCTCGGCGAGCACGTCGGCCCGGGCCTGCGGGTCGCTGGGGAGGCCGGCGGGGCCGCCGCTCGCGAGCACCGCTGCTGTCAAGGTGTGTGCGTCCCCAGGCCGATCGTTGTCAACAATCACCATCCGGTCACTGTAGCCCCGTCGCTAGCGTCGCCGTATGCCGTCCGCCGCCCCGCCGCGCCCCGTGCTGCCGGCCGCCGTGTCGGTGCTGTCGGCCGCGGTCGTCGGGGGCGAGCCGGTGGCCGCCACCGTGCTCGGGGCCCACGGCCCCGCCCTCTACCTCGACGTCGCCGGGCGCGTCCTGCCCGTCGTCACGGCGGATGCCGTGCCGCTCCCGACCGCGCTCCGTCTCGCCGCCGCCTCCGGTCGCGTCGAGTGGGGCGTCGTGGCGGGGGACGTCGTGCCGGTGGGTGACGGCCGGGTCGTGCTGCCCGGGCTCGAGCTCGTCGTGTCCCGCACCTGGCGGCCGGCCCGGGTCCGCCGCGCCACGGCATCCACGCTGACCTCCCGCGCCATCCTCCCCGCGCTCCTGCGCGATGAGTGCGCAAGTGCTCGCCCTGACCACCACGTCCGCACTCACGACGGGGTGCACGACGGGGCGGGTGACGACGGCGACTGGCTGGCCGACGGCATCCGCGCCCTCTTCTCCGGAGTCGGGTGCCGAACCGGTCGCTCCGGCAGCCACCTGGGCACACGACCCGGGGAGGGCGGGTGCGCCGAGGCGGTCGCGGCGCTCGTGGGCCGGGGGCAGGGACTGACCCCCTCGGGCGACGACGCGCTCGCCGGGGCCCTGCTCGTCACCCACGCGCTGGGCGCCGCCGCCCCCCTGGCCACCGCCGTGCGGGCCCGCCTCGGCGCCACCACCGCCGTCTCCGCCGCGCTGCTCGACGCCGCCGCCGACGGGTTCGCCACCGGTGACGTCGTGAACCTCGTCGACGCCGCACTCGTGGGTGACGACGCCACGGTCGCCGCGGTGCTCCCCGCCGTGCTCGCCATCGGGCACGGCTCGGGGCGCGACCTCGTCACCGGCATCACCGTCACCCTCGACGCGCTGGCCACCCGACGGGTGACGACCCCGGCCGCCGAGCTGACCCCGAGCGGTCGGAGCGTCGCATGAGCACCCACGTC
>DATITJ010000093.1:0-8176 GCA_035467935.1 Ornithinibacter sp. | reverse complement strand
TGGTGCCGGTCTCGAGGAACAGCGGCACGGCGATCTCGGCCCCGGTCTCGAGGGTGGCGGGCTTGGTGCCACCCGTGGAGCGGTCGCCCTGCAGGCCCGGCTCGGTGTAGGTGATCTCGAGGACCACCGACGCCGGCAGCTCGATGAAGAGCACCGAGCCGTCGTGGCGGGCGACGATCGCCTCCTGGTTCTCGAGCATGTACTTCGCGGCGTCGCCGACGACCTCGGGGCTCACCGAGATCTGGTCGAAGGTGTCGCCGTCCATGAAGATGAAGTCGCTGCCGTCGTTGTAGAGGTACTGCATGTTGCGCTTGTCGACGTTCGCGGTCTCGACCTTGACGCCCGCGTTGAAGGTCTTGTCGACGACCTTGCCGCTCAGGACGTTCTTGAGCTTGGTGCGGACGAAGGCAGGGCCCTTGCCGGGCTTGACGTGCTGGAACTCGACGACGGTCCACAGCTGGCCCTCGAGGTTGAGGACGAGGCCGTTCTTCAGGTCGTTGGTCGATGCCACGGGTGGTTCTCCGCTTTCGTCACGGTCGGTCGTGCGCCCGGCAGCGGGCGCGCGTCACCCCCGAGAGGGGCTGGGGATCGACAGGGATCCTATCGCGCCCGGGCCTGCACCCCGTGCGCCCGCCGGTCGAGGACGACCGGGTGGGGACCCGCGGCCTCGCCGGGCTGCACGGTTTCGTCAGTCCTGCGAGACGTCGCGAAAGGCCGCTCTCAGCCAGGCCTCGTCGGGCCCCTCGAGCCGCACGGGACGCCCGACGTCCTCGAGCACGACGAACCGCAGCGTGGCCCCGCGGGCCTTCTTGTCGCGGTGCATCGCGGTCAGCAGGTCGTCGAACCGACCGGCGGGGTACGTGGTCGGCAGGCCCACCGACGACAGCACCGACCGGTGCCGGGCCACCACGGCGGCACCGAGGCGACCGGAACGCCGACCCAGCTCCGCGGCATACGTCATGCCGATCGCCACGGCCTCGCCGTGCCGGCGGCGGAAGCCCTCGGCGTGCTCGATCGCGTGGGCGAGGGTGTGGCCGTAGTTGAGGATCTCGCGCAGCCACGACTCCGTGAGGTCCTGGGCGACGACCCCGGCCTTGACGGCGATCGCGCGCTCCACGAGCTCGCGGGTGTGCGGGCCGTCCCAGCGGGTGGCGCCCGTGGGGTCGGCCTCGACGAGCTCGAGGATGCGGGGGTCGGCGATGAAGCCCGCCTTGACCACCTCGGCCAGGCCCGCGACGAGGTCGGCACGCGGGAGCGTCTCCAGCGCGTCGAGGTCGCACAGCACACCGGCCGGCTCGTGGAAGGCGCCGACGAGGTTCTTGCCCTCGACCGTGTTGATCCCGGTCTTGCCGCCGACGGCCGCGTCGACCATCGCCAGCAGCGTCGTCGGCACGTGCACCACGGGCACCCCCCGCAGCCACGTGGCCGCGACGAACCCCGCGAGGTCGGTGACGGTGCCACCGCCGACCGCGACGACGGCGTCCGAGCGGGTGAACGCGTGCCGTCCCAGGGTTGCCCAGAGCCCGGTGGCGACCTCCGCGGTCTTGGCGAGCTCGTTGTCGGGCACGGCGGCCTCGTGGACGGTCAGCCCCGCCGCCCGCAGCCGCGCCACCACGGGCGCCGCGATCGTGGCCAGCGGGTCGGGTCGCACGACGAGCACCTGCCGCACCCCCGGGCCGAGCAGGGCGGTGACCCGGTCGGACACCCCGTGACCGACGACGACGTCGTAGACCCCGCCGACCCCGATGACCGTGGCCGCGGACGTCACGACTCCCCCAGGAGCCCGGCGATCTCGGCGGCGACGTCGCCGGGCGTGCGACCGGCGGTGTCGACGCGGTGGGTGCTGACCCGCTCGTAGACGGGGCGACGCTCGTTCATCAGGCGCACCCACGAGGCGCGCGGGTTCACCGCGAGCAGGGGTCGGCTCCGGTCGAACCCGACCCGCTTGGCGGCGTCGGCGATCCCGACGTCGAGGAACACGACCGTCTCGCCCTGCAGCACCCGCTCGGTGCCGGGGTCGACCGGCGCTCCCCCGCCGACCGCGATGACGCCCTGCTCGTCGGCGACGGCACGGGCCACCTCGGCCCGCTCGAGCGCCCGGAACACCGGCTCGCCGTCCTCGACGAAGATGTCGGAGACGGGGCGGCCCTGCGCGGCCTCGATCGCGGCGTCGGTGTCGTGCAGCGGCAGTCCGAGGAGCCCGGCGAGCGCGGCACCCACGGTGGACTTGCCCGACCCGGGCGGGCCGACGAGCACGACGCGCGCCATCAGGGCGCCCAGGTGCGCATCGAGGCGGGGATCGCGGCGAGGTAGGAGGCGTGGTTGCGCGCGGTCTCGGACACCGAGTCGCCACCGAACTTCTCCAGGCAGACCTCGGCGAGCACGAGCGCCACCATCGCCTCGGCGACGACACCGGCGGCGGGCACGGCGCACACGTCGGAGCGCTGGTGGATGGCACGGGCCGGCTCGTCGGACGCCACGTCGACGGTCTCCAGCGCCCGCGGCACCGTGGAGATCGGCTTCATGGCGGCCCGCACCCGCAGCAGCCCGCCGACCGACATCCCGCCCTCGGTGCCCCCGGCCCGGCCGGTGCGGCGGCGGATGACGCCGTCGGCGCCGCGCTCCATCTCGTCGTGCGCCTGCGACCCGCGGCGAGCGGCGGTGCGGAAACCGTCGCCGACCTCGACCCCCTTGATGGCCTGGATGCCCATCAGGGCGCCCGCGAGCTTCGCGTCGAGGCGGCGGTCCCAGTGCACGTGCGAGCCGAGCCCGGGGGGCAGGCCGGTGACGACGACCTCGACCACGCCCCCGAGGGTGTCGCCCTCGCGGTGGGCGGCGTCGACCTCGGCGACCATCGCGGCCGAGCCGGCGCGGTCGAACGCGCGCACCGGGTCGGCGTCGAGGGCCCCGACGTCGTCGGCGGTCGGCAGCGGGGCGTCCTCGGCGACCGAGGCGGTGCCGATGGCGACGGTGTGCGAGACGAGGCGGATGCCGTACGCCTGGTCGAGGAAGCGCGCGGCCACCTCGCCCAGCGCCACGCGCGCCGCGGTCTCGCGCGCCGAGGCGCGCTCGAGCACGGGCCGGGCGTCCTCGAACGCGTACTTCTGCATGCCGACGAGGTCGGCGTGGCCGGGTCGCGGCCGGGTGAGCGGGCGGTTGCGGGCGACCTCCCGCTCGGCGTTGACGTCGTCCGCGGCGGCCAGGTCGTCGGCCGCGACCGGGTCGGGGCTCATGACGGTGCGCCACTTGGGCCACTCGCTGTTGCCCACGCGGATGGCGATCGGCGAGCCGAGCGTGAGCCCGTGGCGGACGCCGCCCAGGAACTCGACCTCGTCCTGCTCGAACCTCATCCGGGCGCCACGACCGTGGCCGAGGCGGCGGCGGGCCAGCGCGGCGGCGACGTCGGCCGTGGTGACCCCCACCCCCGCGGGCAGTCCATCGATGGTCGCGACGAGCGCGGGCCCGTGCGACTCCCCGGCGGTCAACCAGCGCAGCATGGCCCGAATCCTGTCACGCGGGCCTCAGCCACCCCCGAGCCAGGTCAGGATCCGGGACGTCGCGCCGATCGCGACCCACGCCCCGAGGCACATCGCCGGCCCGTAGGCGATCGACGTCTTCAGCCCCACCCGGCCCAGCCCGAGCAGCGCGATCGCGGCCACCCCTCCCACGAGGAAGCCGGCCATGAGGCCCACGACGACGTGCGCGACGCTGAGCCACCCGAGCAGCGCCCCGATGACCGGTGCCAGCCGCACGTCGCCGCCGCCGACGCCACCGCCCGGCAGCACCGCGAGCAGGAGGTAGACCCCTCCCATGACGGCCGCCCCGACGAGGGCCCCGATCCACCGCTGCTCACCGGTCGCCACGGTCGCGACGACGAGCAGACCGACCAGCCATGCCGCGGTGGGCACGACCAGCCCGACCGGCAGGCGGTGGACGTCGAGGTCGATCCAGATGAGCCCCACCGTGAGCCAGGCGAACAGCAGGTATGCCGGGAGGGCGGCCCACGCTCCCAGGTCACCGATCGCCCACGCGGCCAGCGCCGACAACAGCGCCGTGAGCAGCCCGGGCCACCACGGCCGGCCGGGGGCGTGGCCGGCCTCGTCCTCGTCGATCCGGTAGCCGCCGGTCGCGAGCCGCACCCCCGTGAGGTGGCCGACGACCCCCATGGCCAGCGACACGAGGAGCACGACCCACCAGGGCGTCACCGCTCACCCAGGGCCGCCCGGCCGGCTGCGGCCATCGCCTCGACGGGAGCCTCGTGGCCGGTGAACAGGCGGAACTGCTCCGCCGCCTGGTGCACGAGCAGGTCGAGCCCGGAGACCACGGTCATGCCCGCCGCGGCACCCGCGCGCGCCGGCGGCGTGGGCCACCCGGCATACACGACGTCGAGGAGCACCCCGGGGTGCGTGGCCGGCACGGTGGCGGCCACGGCATCCGCCGCGGTCGCCGGGACGGTGGAGACGACGACGTCGTCGCGGGTCGTGACCCACGGGCCGATCCCGGCGACCGAGCCGCTGCGGATGCCGTGGTCGAGCGCCCACGCCAGCAGGTCGGCCGCCTTCGCCGTGTCCCGGGCCCGCACGGTGAGCGTCGTGACGCCCAGCTCCGCGAGGGCGAGCACCGCCGAGCGCGCGGTGGCCCCCGCCCCGATGACCAGCGCACGGCGCGGCGCGTCGGCGAGGTGGGGCCGCAGGGCCGCGGCGACCCCGTGGACGTCGGTGTTCGTGGCGTCCCAGCCGCCGTCGGCGCGCCGGACGAGGGTGTTGGCCGCACCGGCCCGCGTCGCCACGTCGTCGACGGTCGTCGCGACCCGGGCCGCGACCTCCTTGAGCGGCATGGTCAGCGACAGGCCCCGCCACTGCTCGTCGAGGCCCGCCACGAAGCCCGGGAGTCCCGCCTCGTCGACCTCGTGAGCGTCGTAGGCCCAGCCCTCGAGGCCGGCCGCGGCGTACCCCGCCCGGTGGAGCACCGGGGACAGGGAGTGCGCGATCGGCGAGCCGAGGACCCCGGCCCTCAGCACTTGCCCGGGTTGGCGCTGCACCAGGCCTGGAACTCCTGGACGTTGCGGTCGTGCTCCTCCTGCGTCACCGCGAACTTGGTCTGGCCGGTGCTCGGGTCGACGGTGACGAAGAAGCGCCAGTCGCCGTCGGCCGGGCTGGCCGCCGCGACGATGGAGTCCTCGCCCGGGGTGCCGATCGGGCCCGGGGGCAGGCCCTGCACCTTGTAGGTGTTGTAGGGGCTGTCCGACGCGCGCTGCTCGTCGGTCGTGCCGGCCTTCCCGCGCTCCTGCGCGATGAAGTGCACGGTGGAGTCCATCTGCAGCAGGCCGAAGTTGGGCGGGCCGTCGTCGAGGCGGTTGAGGATGACCCGGGCGACCTTGGGCCGGTCGGCGTCGCCGTTGACCTCGCCCTCGACGATCGAGGCGATCGTCAGCGTGCGCTGCCACTGGTCGCGCTCGATGCCGGCGTCCTCGAGCACCCCGACGGTCTGGGCGACCATCGCCTTGAGCTGCTGGGCGGCGGTGGCCTTGTCCGCGAACTCATAGGTCGACGGGAACAGCCAGCCCTCGACGTCGCCGCCGGCCTCGGCGGGCAGCCCGATGGCCTTGGCGTCCTTCGCGGCCTTCTCGTAGTCCTCCACGGGCACGCCCGTGGAGGACGACAGGGCGGCGAAGGTCTCGGCCTTCCAGAGCCCCTCGCGGATCGTCGTGCGCTGCACGATGCGGTTGGCCGGGTCGGAGAGGGTGTCGAAGGCGTCCTGGGCGCGCATGCCCTCGAGCAGCACGTAGGTGCCGGGCTGGATGGCCGCGGCGCGCTTGGGGTCACCCGCGGAGGCGTCGAGGTAGGCGACGCGGGTCTTGACGACACCGGCGTCGCGCAGGGTGGTGGCGATGTCCTCGCCGGTCTCGCCCGGTGTGACGACGATGTCGACCCTGCCCTCGCCGGGACCGGGGTAGTCGTCGCCGCTGGACTGGCTGAACAGCCCCGACACCATCGGCGAGAGCACCGAGTAGGCGGCGTAGCCCGCCCCGCCGACGAGGAGCACGGCGAGCAGGAGGACCAGCAACCGCCGGTTCCCGCGCGGTGGTGGGCGCCTCTGACGCTCCCGGACGCCGCCGCGGTGCCGGTTCGGCTCCTCCGCAGCGCCGTCGTCGCCCCCGAAGATCGTCTCGGTGAAGTCGTGCCTCGTCACGGCCCTGCGTCCTTCCTCCGTGGCTTGCGCCGTCCTGGACCGACCCGCTCCCCGGGAGGGGCGCCGGTGGTGCGTTCCGTGTCGAGGGCCGTCTGGAGGATCAGCACCGCCGCGGCCTGGTCGACCACCGCGCGCTGCTGCCGACCGGCGACACCGCTGTCACGGAGTGCACGGTGCGCGTCGACACTCGTCAGGCGCTCGTCGACGAGTCGCACCCAGGCGGGGGCGACGCGCGCCGCCACCACGGCAGCATACGCACGGGCGAGGGCCGCGGCGGGTCCTTCGTCCCCGGAGAGTGATCGGGGCAGCCCGACGACCACGCCCACCGCGGCGTACTCGGCGACGAGCGCGGCCAGCGCCTCGATGTCGGGGTCGCCGGGTGCCGGGCCCGTGCCGCGCTCGCGCGCGAGCGTCGCCACGGGGGTCGCGAGGATGCCGTCGGGGTCGCTCGACGCGACCCCGACGCGCACCGTGCCCACGTCGACGCCGAGGCGCACCCCCCGTTCGCGGGGGCTGGCCGTCGGCGCGGAGTGTCCCGGCATCAGCCGGCGAGCTCCCCCACTCGCCACTCGACCGCCGCCAGGGCATCGGCCACCTTCGACGCGTCCTGGCCGCCGCCCTGGGCGATGTCGTCCTTGCCGCCGCCTCCGCCCCCGAGGGCTCCGGCCGCGACGCGCACGAGGTCACCGGCCCGGATGCCGCGCTCGCGCGCCGGCGCGTTGGTCGCGACGACGACGACCGGGCGGCCCTTGGCCGCGCCCGTGATCGCGACGACGCTCGGGCGCTCGGTGCCGAGTCGCCCGCGCAGGTCGAGGACCATGGTGCGCACGTCGTCGGCGCCGACCTCCCCTGCGTCGTGGCCGAGGAAGGTGACGCCGTTGACGTCGCGTGCCTGCTCGGTGAGGGTGCCCGCGGCCGCCTGCACCTGCTCACGTCGGGCCCGCTCGAGCTCGCGCTCGGCGTCCTTGAGGCGGGTCACCATGGCGCCGACGCGCTCGGTGAGCTCGTCGGGCCGTGCGCCGACCAGGCCGCTCAGCTCGGCGACGATCGCCCGCTCGCGGGCGAGGTGGCGCAGGGCGTCGATGCCGACGAAGGCCTCGACGCGCCGCACGCCGGAGCCGACCGAGAACTCGCCGGTCAGGGTGAGCGCCCCGATCTGGCTCGAGTGCTGCACATGGGTGCCGCCGCAGAGCTCGCGGCTCCACGGGCCGCCGATCTCGACGACGCGCACGTCCTCGTCGTAGGTCTCGCCGAACAACGCGAGCGCGCCGATCTCGCGGGCCCGCGGCAGCGGCATGTACGTCGCCGACACCGGGAGGTCCTTGCGCACCGCGAGGTTGGCGACCTCCTCGATCTCGCTGCGCGTGGCCGCGGAAAGGCCCTGGCCCCAAGCGAAGTCGAGCCGCAGGTACCCGGGCTTGTTGTACGAACCCGACTGCAGCGCAGACGGGCCGAGCACCTGACGCAGGGCGGCGTGCACGACGTGCGTGCCGGAGTGGGCCTGGCAGGCCGACAGCCGCCACTCGGGGTCGACGGCGGCCTGCACGCTCGCGCCGGTGCGCAGCGGGCCGGTGACGACCTCGACGGTGTGCGCGAGCAGTCCCTTGACGGGCCGCTGCACGTCGACCACGCGCAGGTGCACGCCGTCGGCGGTGATGATGCCCTCGTCGGCGACCTGTCCCCCGGACTCCGCGTAGAACGGTGTGCGGTTGAGCACCACCTGGCCGCGCTGGCCCGGCTCGATCTCGGCGACGGGCTCGCCGTCGACGACCAGACCGATCACCGTCGCCTCGCTGGTGAGCTCCTGGTAGGCCAGGAACTCGGTCGCACCGTTGGCCCGCAGGTCACGCCACACCTCGGTGTTGGCGTGGCCCGACTTCTTCGACTTCGCATCGGCCTTGGCGCGCTGACGCTGCTCGCGCATCAGGTGCGCGAAGCCCTCGCGGTCGACCTCGAGTCCCTGCTCGGCCGCCATCTCCAGGGT
>DATITJ010000092.1:0-4038 GCA_035467935.1 Ornithinibacter sp. | reverse complement strand
CGACGCCCTGCACCGGCTCGCTGGCGGCCGATGCGGACGAGGGGCCGTCGGCGACGTTGGCGAGCAGCTTGATGGGAAGCCCGTCGGCCGTGGCCGCGGGTCCGGTCCACGAGGCCAGGGCAGCGCGCCGCTCGCGGCTCTCCGCGACCCGGCGCGCGGCGTCGTCGGTGTCCGCGCCCAGCTCGATGGTCCCGGTCTCGCCGTCGACCACGACGAACGTCCCGGCGGGGATGTCCATGACCCCGGCCGCCCCGACGACGCAGGGGATGCCGAGCTGGCGGGCGATGATGGCCGTGTGGCTGGTCGCGCCGCCGCGTTCGGTGACGAGCGCGGTGACGAGCTCCGGGTCGAGTCCGGAGGTGTCGCTCGGCGCGAGGTCCTCGGCCACGAGCACCGACGGCTCGGTCGGTGTGGGCACGCCCGGCGGCGGTTCGCCGACGAGGTGGGCGATGACGCGGCGCTCGATGTCGCGCAGGTCGGTCGCCCGCTCGGCCATCAGGCCGCCCATGTTGGTGAAGATCGAGACGAACTGCTCGACGGCGCCCTGCACCGCGGCGACCGGTCCCTGCCCGGTCTGGAGGTTCTTCGACACCCCGGTGCGCAACCCCTTGTCCCGCGCCAGCCCGGCGCTCGCGGAGAGCACCTCCGCGGCCGCGCCCTCGGCGGCGGCCGCCGTGCTGCTGAACGTGTCGGCTACGGCTGCGGCTGCCTCGTCGTAGGCGGCCAGGGCGGCCTCGTGGTCGGCGAACTCGCCGTCCCCGAAGCGGGCAATGGCCGCCGGCGAGACCTCACCTCGGACATGGAGGACGGGGCCGGCGGCGACGCCCGGAACGACCGGGGTGCCGCTCAGAGGGGCTTGCGCGGATGTGGTCATGGACACACCGTAGATCACGCCATGCTTGACAATCAACACATTCGGTACTAAAACAACACATACACAGATTCGAGCCGGAAGGAGGACCACCGTGTACGCCGAAGAACGTCAGCAGTCGATGGTCCAGCTGATCGGGCGCCGGGGTCGCCTCTCGGTGGCCCAGCTCTCCGAGGAGTTCTCGGTCACCACCGAGACCGTACGCCGCGACCTCTCCGCCCTCGACCGGATCGGCCTGGTCCGTCGCGTCCACGGCGGCGCGGTGCCGGCCGGGTCCCTCACCGTCATCGAGTCCGGCATCAGCGAGCGCGACCAGGCCAACACCCCCGCCAAGGAGGCGATCGCGGCCGCCGCCGTCGCCCTGCTCCCGCCGGCCGGCTCGGTCATCATCATCGACGCGGGGAGCACCACCGCCCGGTTGGCCGCCGCCCTCCCCCGCGACCACCGCCTCACCGTGATCACCCATGCGGTGCCCGTGGCGGCCAGGCTCGCGGGCCTGCCCCACATCGAGCTGCAGCTGCTTCCGGGGAAGGTCCGCCCGACCACGCACGCCGCCGTCGGGGCCGACACGGTCGCCGCCCTCGGCGACGTACGCGTCGACGTCGCCTTCGTGGCGACCAACGGCATCTCGATCGGCTACGGGCTCACCACTCCCGACCGCGACGAGGCCGCGGCCAAGCGCGCCATCATCGAGTGCGCACGGCGTACGATCGTGCTCGCTGACTCCACCAAGATCGGTGTCGAGACGGCGGTGCGGTTCGCCACACTCGCCGACATCGACACCCTGGTCACCGATGGCGACATCGACCCCACGGACAGGCGTGACCTGGAGAAGGCCGGACTCGAGGTGGTGGTCGCATGATCCTCACACTGACGCCCAACCCCAGCATCGACCGCACGGTCATGCTCGACGGAGTGCTCGCCCGCGGGCAGGTGCACCGCGTCGCCTCCGTGACGTCCCAGGCAGGCGGCAAGGGCGTCAACATCTCCCGCGCTGCCGTGAGCGCCGGCATCCCCAGCATCGCCGTCGTACCAGCCCGCAAGGACGACCCCTTCGTCATCGAGCTGCTGAGCGCCGGCATCGACTGCCGTCCGATCCGCCCGGCCGGTGACGTGCGGGTCAACCTCACGATCACCGAGCCCGACGGCACCACGACCAAGCTCAACTCCCCCGGTGCCGAGGTCGGGCCGGAGCACCTCGAGTGGCTGGCCGAGGCGATCCTGGCACGTGCGGCCACCGCGAACTGGACTGTCCTGGCGGGCTCGCTGCCCTCGGGCGCACCTGCGGAGTTCTACGCCGATCTCGTACGCCGACTGCACCAGGTCGGCGGTCGCGTCGCCGTCGACACGAGCGACGCACCCCTCCAGGCCCTGGTCGCCGCCCTGCCCGGTGCGGCACCCGACCTGATGAAGCCCAACGGCGAGGAGCTCGCGTCGTTCACCGGCGACGACCCGGAGGCCCTCGAGGCCGACCCGATGGCCACGGCGAAGGCGGCCACCAGCCTGATCGAGCGAGGCGTGGGCGCGGTCCTCGCCACCCTCGGCGGCAACGGCGCGGTGCTGGTCACCGCGGACGGGGCGTGGCACGCCACGCCGCCTCCCACCACTGTCGTCAGCACCGTGGGTGCCGGCGACTCCAGCCTGTTCGGCTATGTGCTCGGCGACATCCGGGGGCTGCCCGCCCCCGAGCGCCTGGCCCTGGCCGTTGCCTACGGCAGCGCGGCCGCAGGCCTTCCCGGCACCACCATCCCCCTGCCTTCGCAGCTCCGCACGGAGCTGGTCGGCGTCACCACCCTTGGAGACAGCGCATGACCGAACTCATCACTACCGACCTGGTCACCCTCGGGGCCGACTGGGGCTCGGACAAGCACGACGTGATCCGGGCCCTGGCCGCGGTCGTCGACGGCGCCGGGAGGGCGGTCGACCGCGACCAGCTCATCGAGGACGCCTTCGCCCGCGAGGCGACCTCGGCGACCGGCCTCCCCGGCGGCATCGCCATCCCGCACTGCCGGACGACCGGCGTCGAGGTGCCCACGCTGGCCTTCGCACGCCTCGAGCCCGGCGTCGACTTCGGCGCCAAGGACGGCGCGGCCGACCTGGCCTTCCTGATCGCAGCTCCGGCCGGCGGCGACGCCGACCACCTGACGATCCTCACCAAGCTCGCCCGGGCGCTGGTCAAGCCGGCGTTCACCAACGCGCTGCGCGAGGCCGAGACCGACCAGGACGTGGTGGACCTCGTCGCCGCCGAGCTGGGCGAGCCCGCTGCGGCGCCGGCCAAGGCGGCCGCAGCTGCGGGTGCCGCGGCTCCCCCGGCGGTTCAGGCCGTCGCCGCGAGCCCCGTTTCCTCCGGCAAGGCGTCCATCGTCGCCGTGACCGCGTGCCCGACCGGCATCGCCCACACCTACATGGCCGCCGAGGCCCTGGAGGCCGCCGCCGAGCGGGCCGGGGTGGAGCTCCACGTCGAGACCCAGGGTTCGGCCGGCGCCAAACCGCTGGCGCCCGAGACGATCGCCAACGCCGCGGCCGTGATCTTCGCAGTCGACGTGGGGGTCCGCGACCGCTCGCGCTTCGCCGGCAAGCCCATGGTGTCCTCGGGCGTCAAGCGCCCCATCGACGACGCCGACGCGATGATCGCCGAAGCGCTGCGCTACGCCGAGGACCCGTCCAGCGCACCTCGTGTGGAGGGCACGGCCAGCGAGGCCGGAGTCTCGTCCACGGGCCAGGAGTCCTTCGGCGCCAAGACCCGCCGCGTCCTCATGACCGGTGTCTCCTACATGATCCCGTTCGTGGCCGCAGGTGGCCTGCTCATCGCGCTCAGCTTCCTGCTCGGCGGCTACGAGATCGTCGGCCCGTACGGCGACATCGCGGTCTCCCACACCCTGTTCGACCTGCCCGACCCGGCGGACTACGGCCTCGAGCACGCGTTGTTCGACTCCGGGCTGATGGCTTACATCGGCGCGCTCTTCTTCATCATCGGCAAGACCGCGTTCGCGCTGTTCATCCCGGCGTTCGCCGGCTACATCGCGTACGCCATCGCGGACCGGCCCGGCATCGCCCCGGGTTTCGTGATGGGTGGCCTGGCGGCCAACCTCTTCGGGGTCGAGACCTCGGGTGACAACCCGGTCCAGTTCCCGGCCACCGGCTTCCTCGGGGCCATCGTCGGCGGC
>DATITJ010000091.1:0-2922 GCA_035467935.1 Ornithinibacter sp. | reverse complement strand
GCACCGTGCGGCGATCCAGGTCAATCTCGGCGGTGCTCCGCCGACCGGCTCCGACTCCGGCTCCGGGACTCGCACTCGTCTCAGCAGACATCAGCAACCTCCACATCGGCAGCGCCAACCATGCGCCCACTGTTCCACCACCAGCGCGCTGAGCACCCCTCCAAGAACCCCTGTTGCTTCGCAGCTCGTCCCCGATTTACACAGAATACCCCCCGGGGTATAGTGTACGGACACCAACCCCCCACCACGAGGAGTTTCCGGCATGTGCCGAGCAGTGACCTGCCGCAAGTGCAGCAAGACGACCTGGGCCGGCTGCGGCCAGCACGTCGACAGCGTGATGCGGGGCGTTTCCTCGAACGACCGCTGCAAGGGGCACGAGGGAGATCCGAGCACCAGCTTCTTCTCGAAGCTCTTCGGCCGCTGAGCCAGACCGCTCGAACGACCCCGCCGCACCAGAACCCCTGGGCGCGGCGGGGTCGTCGCACGTCCGGGCGGGTTTCCCCCCGTCAGACGGGAACGGCCGTGCCGGTGACGAACCAGCTCCACGGCTTGGCCACGCCGCCCTGGATGTAGCCGTCGTGGGTGAGGTCGACGGCGTAGCCCGCGTCGCGCAGCAGGGCGGCGATGTCACGGTCGACGTGGCAGCCGCCGGCGACCGGCCCCCACAGGGGCTGGATCCGTCGCTGGAGGCCGGCCACCGGCCCGCCCGGTGCCAGGGAGTGCTCCACGAAGCGCAGCACCCCTCCCGGGCGCAGCACCCGCCGGGCCTCGGTGAGCGCACGCTCGATCTCGGGGACGGTGCACAGCGTCCAGGTCGACACGACCGTGTCGACGGAGGCATCAAGGACGGGCAGGTCGGCGCCGTCGAGGCCGACGCGCTCCACCGGCACACCGGATGCCGTCACGCGCGGCTGCGCGCGTTCCCAGGCGAGGTCGGCCGGTTCGACGGCGAGGACGCGAGTCACCGACGCGGGGTAGTAGGGAAGGTTGCGCCCCGTCGCGAAGCCGATCTCGAGCACCTCGCCCGTCGCGCCGCCGCAGACCGTGGTGCGCCAGGTGCCCGCGGTGGCGTCCGCGAGCACGACGTCGACGAGGCGGGGGAGCAGCCGCTCGTCCCACCAGTGCCGCACGCCCATGGGGTCAGTGTGGCTCAGTGGTGGCCCTTGAGCACCATGCGCATGATCCGGAGGTTGAACACGGCGAACCTCGTGGCCTGGAACGGGAGGTTGCGGCGCATCCGCAGGGTCTTCTCGGTCGGAAGGGGGGCGCCGGAGAGGTCGGCGACGGGGGCGGGCGAGTCGTGGGTCATGTGATCACTCCGGGATGAACTGCCAGCCGAGGCGGCCCTTGGCCTTGTGGAGGAAGAGGTGGTGAAGCATGAGCTTGACCCAGTGGCCGCTCAACCCGATCTCGCCCCGCGTGTCGCCGAGGTCCCGACCCGTCGGGTAGCGGGAGTAGTCGGGAACGACCGGCATCATCGTCATCGCGGCCGCCGACCCGCGTCGCATGCCGGCTCCGGCCGAGGCCACGCAGGCCGCGCCCATGTTCGCCATCGACGCCTGGTGCGCGGGGTGGCCGTCGCCGTGCTTGATCCGGTCGACGATCGTCAGGGCCGCGGTCTTGCCCATGACGCCCGACGGCATCCCGGTGCGCGGTGGTGAGGGTGCGATGACCGTGCCGTTGGGGCTCGTGCGGGGCCGTGAGATCTGGTGCGGCGGGGCGAAGGCGATGCCGACGGCGAAGACGTTGTCGTGGCCCGGGGCGAGGTAGGTCTTCGGCCAGTCCTCCCCGCGCCACTCCTCGTAGGGCTTGGGGGTGTAGTCGGCGTCGACCCGCATGAAGCCGCTCGGCGCGAACATCCGGTCGGTGATGTCGGTGCCGTCGCGGTCGAACGCCTTCAGGGGGACGCCGCCGAAGGGCGGGAGCAGCATGCCGAAGTCGAACGCGAGCTCATGCACCTCACCGTCGAGCGTCTCGTAGTGGACGACGCCCGGCTCGACGCGGTGCACGTGTGCCCCGAGGATCGCCTCGACACCGCGCTCCCGGTACAGGCTCGCGGTCCACAGCTCCGAGGTCGTCTGGAAGCCGTGCTCCGCGAACGTCATGCCGTCGACGCCGAAGTCGCCGAGCCGGGCCTCGTTCGTCAGGTACACCAGTCGGGCGAGGTCCCGCACGCCCGCCTCGCGCAGCTCGTGGTCGACGTTGAAGACGTACTCGAAGGCCGCGCCCTCGCACGTGCACGTGCCGTGGCCCATGCCGACGACGAGCGTCTGGCGCTCGCCGGCCTTGAGCCGGTGGATCGTCTCGCGGAGCCGCGCGGCCGCCGCGACGGCATGGTCGGCGGTGCACACCGAGACCGTGTGGCCGCCGTCGGGCCCGAGCCCCGGCGTCATCTGGAACTTCAGCTGCGGCCCGGTGGCGTTGACGAGGTAGTCGTAGCGCAGGCGCTCCTCGTCGCCGGCCCGCCCCGGGCTCGTGTGCACGATGTCGACCGCCCCGCGGTCGCTGTCGGCGTCCCCGTTCGGACGGATCGCGACGGCCTTGGCCTGTCGGAACGCGATCCCCTTCCTGGCGTACACCGGGGCGAGCGGGAAGACGACGTCCTTCGCACCCATCCTCCCGACGCCGACCCAGATGTTGCTCGGGATCCAGTTCCACCGGGAGTTCGGTGACACGACGGTCACGGTGTGGCCCCGGGGCAGCAAGCGGCTGAGGTGGAGCGCGGCGGTGTGCCCGGCGACCCCGGCCCCGAGCACGACGACGTCTGCCATGGCGTCTCCTTCGACGTGGGTGGGTGCCCACAACGCTATACCCGGAGGGGTATGACGAGCATGTGTGGGTGATCACAGCGCCGGATACCCCTATGGGTATATCGTCAGCACTGAGCCGGCCGGCTTCGCGGCGCCGGACCGGGTGGTCTGT
>DATITJ010000090.1:0-1815 GCA_035467935.1 Ornithinibacter sp. | reverse complement strand
GGCATTCGCCACGGCGAGGGCACCGGCGGCGGCACCGCCCAGAGCGTAGGAGCCGGTCGTGTCGGCGACGAGGAGGAGCGTGCCCATCTGGGCCATCGCGAGCGGCAGGCGTCCGATGAAGGCGACGGCGACGTAGAGGGGACCGGCGAGGGTGAACAACCGTCGGTAGGAGGCGATGGGGGACATGCAGGTCTTCCTGGTCTGCGCCCGGGGAGGGCGGAGGGAGCGTGCGCCGAACCCGCCTCCAACGACGCACCAGGGACCCTGTGCTCCGGCGATGCTACCGGCTCCGTGCCACCCGACGCCCCGTGCAGCTTTCTCGCCTCATGCCAGGACCTTCACCCCCGCACCCCAACGGCCGGGGTGCGAAGGTGAGGCTTTCGCGATCGGGCGAGAAAGTTGCGAGGGGTGCCAGGGGGCACGGCGGGTGACCTGCAAGGGCCGTGCGGGTGCGGGCCCACGAGCAGCCTGGCGTGTGCCAGACTTGTGCCACATGAGCCCTCTGCGTGTCCGTCCCGCCGGAGGTGCCGCCGGATGCCTGGTGATGCTTGCCGTGTCCCTGGTGCTGTCGGTGCTGCTGACCGTGGGGCTCAACCTGCTCATCCGCTGAGCGCAGGCCGGGGCCTGTCCGGTCAGTGTGCGAGGAGCTGCGCGCCGAGTGCGAGGGCGCCGGGGAGGGCCTGGATGAGCAGGATGCGGCGGTTCGCCGTCGCAGCACCGTAGAGCCCCGCCACGACCACGCAGGCGAGGCCGAAGACCGCGAACGCGAAGCGGTGGTCCGCCGGGCCGACGAGCCCGAGGACGAGCGCCGCGACGAGGAAGCCGTTGTAGAGGCCCTGGTTGCCGGCGAGCACCTTGGTCTGCTCGGCGAGCTCCGGGGTGAGGCCGAACGCCGCGCGGCCGCGCGGGGCGGTCCACAGCGCCATCTCGAGGACGACGATGTAGACGTGGATGGCCGCCACGAGGGCGGTGAGGATGGTCGCGACCGTGGTCATGGGTCGATGTCTACCGCACCGCAGGGCGCCCGTCAGGGGGTCGTGTGGGGATCAGCCACGACCCGCGACGTCAGGTGGTGAGGAGGACCTTGCCGATGTGGGCGCTGGCCTCGAGCTCACGGTGGGCCGACGCGGCATCCGCCAACGGGTGCCGCGACTGCACGACCGGCCGCACGCGGCCCGACGCGACCAGCGGCCACACGTGCTCGCGCACGGCCGCCACGATCGTCGCCTTCTCCGCGGCCGGCCGCGCCCGCAGCGACGTCGCGATGACCGCCGCCCGCTTGGCGAGCAGCGCCGCGATGTCGAGCTCGCCCCTCGTGCCGCCCTGCATGCCGATGATGACGAGACGGCCGTTCGTGGCGAGGGCGGCGACGTTGCGGGAGAGGTACTTCGCGCCCATGTTGTCGAGCACGACGTCGGCGCCGTGGCCCTCGGTGGCCGCGAGGACGCGTTCGACGAAGTCCTCCTCACGGTAGTCGACGAGCACCTCGGCGCCGAGCTCGCGGCACGCCTCGAGCTTCTCGGCCGACCCGGCCGTGACGGCCACCCGCGCCCCGACCTCGCGCGCCAGCTGGATGGCCATCGTGCCGATGCCCGACGACCCGCCGTGGACGAGGAGCGTCTCGCCCGGCTGGAGGTTCGCGGTGAGGAAGACGTTGGACCACACGGTGCAGACGACCTCGGGCAGTGCGGCCGCGTCCACGAGGGAGACCCCGTCGGGGACCGGCAGCAGCTGGCCCACTGGCACCCGCACCTGCTCGGCGTACCCACCACCGGAGAGCAGCGCGCACACCTCGTCGCCGATCGACCAGCCCTC
>DATITJ010000089.1:0-2623 GCA_035467935.1 Ornithinibacter sp. | reverse complement strand
GTTCGGAGGTTCGCCCCCCCGGACCCCCCCCACATGGTGGGCTTGGTTCGGAGGTTCGCCCCCGTGAGCCACCGAAGGGCCCCGCACCACCCGGTGCGGGGCCCTTCGGCGTTCCCGCGCAGGCCGGCGGGCGGGTCGGGCCTGCGTTCAGCGTGGGCCGACCCGCAAGTCCCCGTGAGGCGCGAGATGTGGTTCGCTGGGCCGGTGGCGAGGGCTCGACGACGCAGGTGGTGCCGCCGATGACCGGGCAGCACGACGTCATCGCCGGTCGATACGTGCTGCTCGAGCGCATCGGGGCCGGGGGCATGGGCCACGTCTGGCGGGCGCACGACGAGCGGTTGGACCGTGAGGTCGCCGCCAAGTTCCTGCACACGCGACCCGACGTCGGCGGGGCCGTGGCGGACGTCGGCTACGAGCGGGCCATGCGCGAGGGGCGCATCACGGCACGACTGCACCACCCGCACGCGGTCCCCGTCTTCGACGTCGTGGAGCACGCGGGGCAGCCGTGCCTGGTCATGCAGTACTTCCCCTCCCGCAGTCTGGCCGAGCACCTCGCCGAGCACGGACGGATGCCGGCGGCCGAGGTCGCGCGGATCGGCACCGAGGTGGCCTCCGCCCTGGCCGCCGCGCACCGCGCGGGCATCGTGCACCGTGACGTCAAGCCCGCCAACGTGCTGATCGGGCCCGACGGCACCACCAAGATCACGGACTTCGGCATCGCCCACGCGGTGGGGGACGCCTCGCTCACCACCACCGGCATGGTCACCGGCACCCCGGCCTACCTCGCCCCGGAGGTGGCCAAGGGCGGCCGGGCAAGCCCTGCGTCGGACGTGTTCTCCCTGGGGTCGACGCTGTACGCCGCCCTCGAGGGGCGGCCGCCGTTCGGCACCGGCGAGAATGCCATCGCGCTGCTGCACCTCGTCGCCTCGGGCGACGTCGTGCCCCCGCAGCACGCCGGCGCCCTGACCCCGATGCTCCTGCGCATGTTGACGTCCGACCCCGACGCCCGGCCCTCGGCGGACGAGGTGGCCGCGGCGCTGTCGGGACGGGTGGAGGACTTGGGGGGGTTCCTCGCCCCGACGGTCGTGTCCTCAGCGCCGACCGACCCGACCGAGCGGGTCCGGTCAGCCGACCAGGACGACGCGCCCGAGCCCGCCGCTGCGACCGCCGGACTGCCGGCACCGTCCCAGCACGCGGCCTCGACGCCCCCACCCGTGCCGCCGGGTGGCCAGGATCGCAAGCCGGCACGCAACCGGGCCGTCCTCGCGGTGCTGGTGGTCGTCGCCGCCGTGGCGGCGCTCGCCGTCGCACTTCCGGCGCTGCAGGGCGAGACGCCCGACGGTGCGCGGCCGGACGCCACGGCCGCGGGGGGGCGCAGCCCGTCTGCGTCCTCGAGCAGCATCGCTCCCTCGAGCGTCCCGGCCACCTCGAACCCGGCCCCGCCGCCGACCGCGGCCGGCCCGGAGCCCACGCGGCCGCCGTCGGCACCCCCGGCCTCGGCGACTCCCACCGCGGAGCAGCTGGCCGGGGCCGTCACGGACTACTACGCGCTGCTCCCCGGCGACCTCGACGCCGCGTGGGGGCGCCTGACCGAGCGGTACCAGAGCGCCACCGCCAAGAACCGGAGCACGTTCGGCGCCTTCTGGGGCGGCGTCGACCAGGTGCGGGCGTCGGAGGTCAACGGCTCGCCGCCCGCAGAGGTCACCGCGACCATCACCTACGAGTTCGACGACGGAAGAGTGTTCGTCGAGCGCACGTCCTACACGCTGGTGCCGGACGACGGCATCCTCAGGATCGACCGGTCTGCGGTGCTCAGCAGCGTCCAGCGCTGAGCTTCGCACGCCGGTCCCGAGGCAGGCCGCGCCGACGACGCGCCACGGAGCGGGTGGTGCGCGCCCGGCACGTAGCCGGGGTGTATCGACCGATTTGGCCGCACCCCCGCCCGTCTGGCACACTTATCAGGTTGCTTGGCGTGCGACGCCGTCCCGTGAGGGTCGGTGCCGCCCACCGCGACGAGGTGACGAACCGCCGACCACGGCGGGGCGGCTCGATCGCGAAGTGCCGGGCCCCGGTTCCACCGGGACAGCCGATCCGACGGACGTAGCGGGAAACCGCGTGCCGTCGGGCCGCGGAGAGAGGGCGACACGCCCGACCGCGGGGGTCGGAGGTCGCGAGGATCCGGCACACCGACGATGTACGGCGAGAGAGAGACGGGGACGTCAGATGGCGGGACAGAAGATCCGCATCCGCTTGAAGTCGTATGACCACGAGGTCATCGACAGCTCGGCGCGCAAGATCGTGGACACGGTCACCCGCGCCGGAGCGACCGTAGTGGGCCCTGTGCCGCTGCCGACGGAGAAGAACGTGTTCTGCGTCATCCGGTCGCCGCACAAGTACAAGGACAGCCGAGAGCACTTCGAGATGCGCACCCACAAGCGCCTCATCGACATCATCGACCCGACGCCCAAGGCCGTCGACTCCCTGATGCGTCTCGACCTCCCGGCTGACGTCAACATCGAGATCAAGCTCTGAGGCTGACGACATGACCACCATTGCCACCAAGACCCAGAAGGGTCTGCTGGGCACCAAGCTCGGCATGACCCAGGTGTGGGACGAGACGAAC
>DATITJ010000088.1:0-3016 GCA_035467935.1 Ornithinibacter sp. | reverse complement strand
GGGCGGTGCTCGCCGCGTACGACCAGCTGCTGCTCGAGCTCTGCGCCCGGGTCGACGTGCCCACCGACGACGTCGGCCTGCCGCCGCTGCCCTCACGTGAGCGGCTGACCCTCGAGGCCGAGCTCGTGGCGGCGGGCCACGACTGGTGACGGGAGCGGAGGCCGTGGCGCGGCATCCGGCGCGCCTCACGTGATGCTCGTCGCACCAGAGCGTGGGGTGTGGAGCGTCACGCCCGGCGGGCCTCGTGGCTGACGGGGTGCTCTGGGAGGATCGCCGGCATGACGCGTGACTTCACCAGTGTGGGTGTGATCGGATTCGGGACGATGGGTGCGGGGATCGTGGAGGTGTTCGCCCGCAACGGGATCGACGTCATCGCGGTCGACCGCGACGACGAGGGTGTCGAGCACGGCAAGCAGGTGCTCGCCGGCTCGACGGGCCGCGCACTGGCCCGCGGGAAGATGACCCAGGAGGAGCACGACGCCCTCCACGACCGGGTGACCTACACGACCGACCTCGACGACCTCACCGACTGCCAGCTCGTCGTCGAGGCCGTGCCCGAGCAGCTCGACCTCAAGCGCGAGCTGCTGGGCCGCGTCGACAAGGTCGTCTCGCCCGACGCCGTGCTCGCGACGAACACCTCCTCGCTGCCGGTCACCGAGATCGCCGTGGCGACGTCGAACCCCAAGCGGGTCGTCGGCATGCACTTCTTCAACCCGGCGCCGGTGCAGCAGTTCGTCGAGGTCATCCGCACGGTCATCACGGCTGACGACGTCTTCGAGGACGTCAAGGCGCTCGCCGAGCGGCTCGGCAAGAAGCCGGTCATCGTCGGCGACAAGGCGGGCTTCATCGCCAACGCCCTGCTCTTCGGCTACCTCAACCACGCGGTGTCGATGTTCGAGAGCCGCTACGCCACGCGCGAGGACCTCGACGCGGCGATGCGGTTCGGCTGCGGCTACCCGATGGGCCCGCTGCAGCTGCTCGACCTCATCGGCCTCGACACCGCCTACGAGATCCTCGACACGATGTACAAGGAGGGCCGCGACCGGCTTCACGCGCCGAGCCCCGTCATCAAGCAGATGGTGAGCGCGGGCCTGCTCGGACGCAAGAGCGGCCACGGCTTCTACACGTATGCCGCTCCCGGCTCGCCGGAGGTGGTGGCCGACGCACACACGCCGGTCGGTGGTCCGCCTGCCGGTGTCGCGCTGCGGCCGGTGGCCTCGGTGGGGGTCGTCGGGTCGGGGACCATGGCGACGGGCATCATCGAGGTGTTCGCCAAGGCGGGGTATGCGGTGACCTTCGTCGCCCGCTCCGAGGAGAAGGTCTCCGGTGTGCTGACGTCGCTCGGTCGCAGCGCTGCCCGGGCGGTCGAGAAGGGCCGGATGGACCAGGAGGCCGCCGATGCGCTGCTGGGACGGGTCGCCGGCGCCACCGGGCGCGAGGCGCTCGCCGACGTCGACCTCGTCGTCGAGGCGATCGCCGAGGACCTCGAGGTCAAGCAGGACCTCTTCCGCGACCTCGACCGGATCTGCAAGCCGGGCGCCATCCTTGCCACGACCACCTCGTCGCTGCCGATCATCGACTGCGCGAAGGTCACCTCGCGGCCGCAGGACGTCGTCGGCATGCACTTCTTCAACCCCGCACAGGTCATGAAGCTCGTCGAGGTCGTGCACACGGTGACGACCGCCCCCGAGGTGACCGTGACCGTGCAGGACGTGTGCGCCAAGGTCGGCAAGGTGGCCGTGACGTGTGGCGACCGCTCGGGGTTCATCGTCAACGCCCTGCTCTTCCCCTACCTCAACGACGCGGTGAAGATGCTCTCGGCCAACTACGCGACGGCCGACGACATCGACACCGCGATGAAGACCGGCTGCGGTCTGCCGATGGGCCCCTTCGAGCTGCTCGACGTCGTCGGGCTCGACGTGTCGCTGGCCATCCAGCGCGAGCTCTACCTCGAGTTCCGCGAGCCGGGCTTCGCACCGACGCCGCTGCTCGAGCACCTCGTGACGGCGGGCTACCTCGGCCGCAAGACCGGCCGCGGGTTCCGCACCTACGCCTGACCGGCATCCGGTTCGGCGCCGCGCCACGGCATCCGCCCCAGTTCCGGCGTCCGGCCCGCCCGGGCGTCCGGCCCGCCCGGGCGTCCGGCTAGGTTGGGCGGGTGAGCAGCGCCGCCTCGTCCCAGAGCCCGTCCGTGCCGACCTCGACGCCTGCGGCCGGGCCGCCGGACGCCCCGGTCGCCGAGCCGTCGGCCGCGGGTGACCGACGGCGGCCGAGCCTGCCGGAGCGGGCGCGGGTCGTCGTCATCGGCGGGGGTGTCATCGGCACCTCGATCGCCTACCACCTCGCGCACCTGGGTGTCACCGACGTGCTCGTGCTCGAGCGCGACAGGCTCACCTCGGGCACGACCTGGCACGCCGCCGGGCTCATGACGTGCTTCGGCTCCACGAGCGAGACGAGCACGAGGCTGCGGCTGTACTCCCGCGACCTCTACGCCCGCCTCGAGGCCGAGACCGGCGTCGCCACGGGCTTCAGGCCCGTCGGTCTCATCGAGGCCGCGGCCGACGCCGACCGGCTGGAGGAGTACCGCCGGGTCTCGGCGATCCAACGGGTGCACGGCCTCGACATCGAGGAGATCGGCCCCCGGCAGATGGCCGAGCTGTTCCCGCTGGCTCGCACCGACGACCTCCTCGCCGGCTTCTACGTGCCGGGAGACGGCCGGGTCAACCCCGTCGACCTGACGATGAGCCTGGCCCGCGGTGCCCGGAACCTCGGCGTGCGCGTCGTCGAGGGCGTCTCGGTCGAGCAGGTGATCACCCGCCCGCGTGGCCTCGTCGAGGAGGTCACCGGCGTGCGCACGGATGCCGGTGACGTCGAGTGCGAGCTCGTCGTCAACTGCGCCGGCATGTGGGCCCGCGAGCTCGCCGAGCGCAACGGCGTCGTCGTGCCCAACCAGGCTGCCGAGCACTACTACCTGATCACCGAGCCGATCGACGGCATGAGCCCCGACGCCCCGGTC
>DATITJ010000087.1:0-2529 GCA_035467935.1 Ornithinibacter sp. | reverse complement strand
CCGGCGTCTCGAGGGGACTCACAACGCACCGCCGGGGCCCTGTGCCGCGCGAGCTGGTACGGGTACGCTGATTCTCACGATGAACCCTCCGATGGTTCTTCGTCAGGCCCCCGGACGCGTCAACGTCGCGGGGGCCGATCTATGGGCCGTGCGAGAGGCGGACGACACGCTGATAACACCGCGAACGGCCACCTACCGCGTGTCCGCAGGTAGATGGCCGTTTAGGGAGGCGCCCCCGGCAGGACTCGAACCTGCGACCTCGAGATTAGAAGGCTCTTGCTCTATCCGCTGAGCTACGGGGGCCGGGCGGCCGGGGCCCCCGGACGCCGACGCAAGTGTAGGGGCGGGCACGGACCACAGCCCCTCGCCGCACCCCGGCACGGCATCCGCCGGTCGTCCGGCCCGTCACCCCTTGAGCGGCAGCCGGGCCAGCACCTCGTGGCGCGGCCGGTGGCCCGACTCGCGCGAGAAGTGCGAGGCCACGACGGCGACCTCGGTCGCCGTCCATGGCGGACCGGCATACGCGTCGAGGACCCGCACCCAACGGGTCGCCTCGACCGGCCGACCGAACCGCGCCAGCGTCACGTGCGGCCGGAACGCGCCACCCTCGGGGCCGGCTCCGGCCACCGAGCACGCCGCTCGCACCGACGTGGCCAACGGGGCGAGGGCCGCACCGCCGGACACGCCCGCATACAGCACCCGCGCGCGCGTGACGTCGGGGAAGCACCCGCCGCCGGCAAGCCCGAGGGCCGGTGGCGCGGTCCGGGCCGCTACGGCTCCGACCCCGTCCACGATGTCCTCCACGACCCGCTCCGGCGCCGATCCCATGAAGGCGAGGGTGACGTGCCACCGCACGGGCGGCGACCACCGCAGGCCGCCACCGGCATCCCGACGCACGTCGAGGAAGTCGTCGAGGTGCTCGACGACGGGGGCAGGGGGCTCGAGGGCGACGAACAACCGCATGGTGATCATCATCATCCGGCGCGCGCCGCAGATGCCAGGAGCCCCACCCGCGGGTCGTTAGGCTGACCCGGTGACTGTGGACGGGGACGTGGACGCGCTGGTCTCCGCCGTGGAGGCCCTGCGTGATGCCGTCGACCAGGCCTCGCTCCCGCTGGAGCTGCCCAGTCGCGCACCTGCCGAGACGTCCCGCCGCCAGCTCCTCCAGCAGCTCGACGACTACGTGCTGCCCCGCCTGCGATCCATCGACGCCCCGCTGCTCGCCGTCGTGGGTGGCTCCACCGGCGCCGGCAAGTCGACCCTCGTCAACTCGGTCGTCGGCCGTCAGGTGAGCCGCTCCGGTGTGCTGCGCCCGACGACGACCTCGCCGGTGCTCGTGCACCACCCCGAGGACCGCCGCTGGTTCGAGGACACCCGCATCCTGCCCGGCCTGTCCCGCGTGACGGGCGAGGACACCGGCGAGGAGCAACCCGGCACCGTGCGCCTGGCCGAGTCCACGGCACTGCCGGCCGGAATGGCGCTGCTCGACGCCCCCGACATCGACTCGGTCGTCTCCGCGAACCGCACCATCGCGACCCAGCTGCTGTCGGCATCCGACCTGTGGCTGTTCGTCACGACCGCCGCGCGGTACGCCGACGCCGTGCCCTGGGACTTCCTGCGCACGGCCGCCGACCGCGGCACCGCGGTCGCCATCGTCCTCGACCGCATCCCCCCGGACGCCGTCGACGAGATCCGCCCGCACCTCGCCAGCATGCTGCGCGAGCAGGGGCTGCCGACCGCGCCGATCTTCACCGTGCCCGAGACCACCCTCGACGCCGACGGCAGGCTGCCCGCGGATGCCGTCGCGCGCCTGCGCGCGTGGCTGCAGGCCCTCGCCGGCGACGCCCGGGCCCGCTCGGTCATCATCGGGCAGACCCTGCGCGGCGCCGTCGAGTCGCTCTCGGGCCGCACCGCCGAGCTCGTCGTGGCCAGCCGCGACCAGGCCGACGCCGCCACCGGACTGCGCCGAGCCGTCGACGAGTCCTACGCCGACGCCCGCCGCCACGTCTCCGACGGGATGATCGACGGCACCCTGCTGCGCGGCGAGGTGCTCGCCCGGTGGCAGGAGTTCGTCGGCACCGGCGAGTTCTTCCGCCAGGTCGAGACGACGATCTCGCGCTGGCGCGACCGCGTCACCTCCGCGATCAAGGGCACCCCGCCCCCGGTCGAGGGCCTCGGTGAGGCGCTGCAGACCGGGGTCGCGGCACTCCTGCTGTCGAGCGTGGAGTCCGCGGCGTCGGAGACGGCCAGGGCCTGGCGTCGACTACCGGGTGGTGCCCCGGTGCTCTCCCGCCACCCCGAGCTCGCCAAGCCCTCGTCCGGCCTCGGGCCCGACGTCGAGCGCCTCGTGCGCGACTGGCAGGGCGAGGTGCTCGAGCTCGTGCGCACCGAGGGTCAGAGCCGGCGCACCAACGCCCGCATCGCGGCCTACGGCCTCAACGCCATCGGCCTGCTCCTCATGCTCGTCGCGTTCGGCAGCACCGGCGGGCTGATCGGGGCCGAGATCGGCATCGCGGGCGGCACGGCCGT
>DATITJ010000086.1:0-4771 GCA_035467935.1 Ornithinibacter sp. | reverse complement strand
GAAGAAGGCGGACAGGAACAGGAAGCTCGCCGTCGCCCAGGCGAGAGGGACGTCGAGGATGCCGGTCAGCGTCCCGTCCGCGAGCGGGGTCCCGGGCGGGCCACCGAGGGCGAAGTTCGACACGGGCAGGGTGAAGTCGGTGCTCAGGGCCACCATCGCCGCACCGGAGAGCAGGTGCAGCAGGCCCATGACCGCGTTGAACACCCGCAGCGACCGGGCCCGCTCGGGGGGGACTGCGACGGAGGGGGTCGAGATCTGCAGCGGGAGGGTGCTCATGCCTCATCTTCGGTCCGGCAGGCCCTCGTGGATGCGCTGGCGTGGGTTGGGTCACCCGGGGCCCGGGTCCTCACCGGGGCTCAGGTCGGCGGGAGCCGCGTGGGGCTGCGGTCGGTGAGGCAGTGGAACAGGAACCGCAGGGGGATGCCGGCCGGCCGGCGCAGGAAGGGCCAGGACCAGCGGATGTCGCTCATCGGGAGCCCTCCCGCAGCAGCGGGTGGCAGGCGGTGAGCCGGTCGGCCCACCACGCGACCCGGTCGGGCGCCGCGGCCCAACGGTCGACGAGGTCTGCGTCGACGGCGACCCGCCCCGTGGCGAGGGCGCCACGCTCGGGGACCAGCGGGTGCCGCGTGACGTCGCCTCCCAGCAGCGCGACGGTGCCGAGACCGCAGGCGTGCTCGAGCGAGGGCAGCGCGGCCGCGAGCGCGACCCCCGACGAGATGCCGACGCTGGTGTCGAGCGCGGACGACACCACCGCGGGCAGCCCGCACTCCTCGACGACCCGCAGCGCGGCCCGCACCCCGCCGAGCGGGGCCACCTTGACGACGACGACGTCCGCCGCCTCGAGGTCGCGCACCCGCAGGGGGTCCTCGGCCCTGCGGATCGACTCGTCGGCTGCGACGGGCACGTCGATGCCGCTGCGCGCCAGCGCGATCCGCAGGTCGCGGAGCTCCTCGACCCTGGCGCAGGGCTGCTCGGCGTACTCCAGGTCGTGGGCCGCGAGCCGCCCCAGCGCCACGAGGGCCTCCTCGACGGACCACGCGCCGTTGGCGTCGACGCGCAGCCGCGCGTCGCGGCCCATGACCTCGCGGACGGCGGCCACCCGGTCGACGTCGTCGGCGAGCACCTGCCCGCGCTCGGCGACCTTCACCTTCGCCGTCGTGCACCCGGGGAACCGGGCGAGCACCTCGGCCACCCTGTCGGGCGCGACGGCCGGCACCGTCGCGTTCACGGGGACCGCGGCGCGCACGGCATCCGGCCACGGCTCCCACGCCGTCTCGACGGCGGCGGCCAGCCACCGCGAGGCCTCGGGCGGGGCGTACTCGAGGAACGGCCCGAACTCCCCCCACCCGGCCGGGCCCTCGAGGAGCGCGACCTCGCGGGTCGTCACGCCCCGGAAGCGCACCCGCATCGGGATCGCGACGACGCGCAGCGTGGCGAGGAGGTCACCGAGGGGCGGCACCGGCATACGAGCACCGTATGCCGTGCCACCACCCGCGGGCCGTGCCCCCGCCCGATCGGCGCTCTGCGCCGGCCCGGCCTCCACGGACATCCCGGCTAGCCTTGCCGCCGTGAGCGCGATCCCCGCAGTGAGCGAGACGTTCGACCCGAGCGCGTGGGAGGAGGTGCCCGGGTTTCAGGACCTCACCGACGTGACCTACCACCGGGCCGTCGGCGTGGGCTGCGTGCGCGTGGCCTTCGACCGGCCCGAGGTGATGAACGCCTTCCGCCCGCACACCGTGGACGAGCTCCACCGCGTGCTCGACCACGCACGGCGCACCGCCGACGTCGGCGTCGTGCTCCTCACCGGCAACGGCCCCGGCCCCGAGGGCACCGGCAGCCATGGCAAGTGGGCCTTCTGCACCGGCGGCGACCAGCGCATCCGCGGCCGCTCGGGCTACCAGTACGCCGACGGCACCACGGCCGACACCGTCGACGAGCGCCGGGTCAAGGCCGAGGGCGGGCGGCTGCACATCCTCGAGGTGCAGCGCCTCATCCGCACCATGCCCAAGGTCGTCATCGCCCTGGTCAACGGGTGGGCGGCCGGCGGCGGGCACAGCCTGCACGTCGTCTGCGACCTCACCCTCGCCTCGCGCGAGCACGCGCGGTTCAAGCAGACGGATGCCGACGTCGGCAGCTTCGACGGCGGCTACGGCAGCGCCTACCTCGCGAAGATGGTGGGGCAGAAGTTCGCCCGCGAGATCTTCTTCCTCGGGCGCACCTACTCCGCGCAGGACATGCACCGGATGGGTGCGGTCAACATCGTCGCCGACCACGCCGGGCTCGAGACCGAGGCGCTGCAGGTCGCGCACGAGATCATGGGCAAGAGCCCGCAGGCGCAGCGGATGCTGAAGTTCGCGTTCAACCTCCTCGACGACGGCCTCATGGGCCAGCAGGTCTTCGCCGGCGAGGCCACCCGTCTGGCGTACATGACCGACGAGGCCGTCGAGGGGCGCGACCAGTTCCTCGAGAAGCGCGACCCCGACTGGTCCCCCTTCCCCTGGTACTTCTGACCCGGACGGGACGACACGGATGCCGCCCGCCCACCGTCACGCGGCCACGCCGCCACGGCTCCGGAACTGGTGAGCGCCCCATGCGGCGTGTCGTCCACTTCCGACAGGCAGGGGCGAGGCGGATGCCGGGGGCTCAGCCCGCCGGGTCGAGCTCGCGGTAGGGGTCGGTCACCTCGCGAAGCCGCCCCATGAGGCCCCGCAGCCGGGCCATCTCGCGCACCCCGAGGTGGGCCTCCCACTCGGCCTCGACCTCGCGCTCGGCGCGGGCCGCGCACTCCTGCGCGAGCTGCCCGCGCGGGGCGATACGCACGAGCCGGGCCCGGGCGTCGCTGGGGTCGGGCACCCGCTCGACGTAGCCGGAGCGCTCGAGCCGGTCGACGAGGAACGCCGCCGTCTGCTTGGTCACCTGGGCCATCTCCGCCAGGTCGGTGAGCCGCGTGCCACCCTCCCCGATCCGCGCGAACACCCGTCCCTGGGCCACCGTCGCGTCGTCGAACCCGGCGGCGTGCAGCGCGCCGAGGACATGCTGCTCGATCGCCCGGTGCGCCACGAACATGAGCACCCCGACACTGGGCTCCGCCACACCAGCCACCTCTCGCGTCCCGATCCCTCAGGCGGCCCTTGCCACCCGACATTCGTCAGAGTATCGTACCTTTTTGGTTCGATCGTCTGACCACTTCGGGAGGATGTCATGACCGCGACCATCGACCGCGACGAGAGCTGGCGGGTCGTCGACGCGGTGCGCAGCGAGGTCGCCGACCTGCTCGACGACCTCACGCCGCAGCAACGCATGGCGGCGTCGCTCTGCGACGCCTGGACCGTCCGCGACGTCGGCGCCCACCTGTCGATGGCGGCCCTCGCACCCACGGCGTTCGTCATGAAGAACGCCGCACGACAGGGCTTCCGCTTCGACCCCATGATCCGCGAGGGCACCCTCGCCTGGTCGCGCGGCCTGTCCGACGAGGAGGTCGGCGCCAACCTCCGCTCGCTGGTGGGCAACCGCCGACTGGCGCCGACGACGATGTGGCGCGACCCGCTCCTCGACGCCCTCGTGCACCACCACGACATCGCCCGACCGCTCGGCATCACGGTGTCGACCCACCCCGAGGCCGCCGCGACCGCCGCCGACTGGGCGTGGGACCGGACCTTCGGCTTCCCCTTCTTCGCGGCCCGCCGGCTGCGCGGCCTGCGGCTCGTCGCCACCGACACCGACTGGTCCCGCGGCGCCGGCGACGAGGTGCGCGGCCCCGTCACCTCCCTGCTCCTGCTCTCCACCGGACGACGCACGCCCTACCCCGAGCTCGCCGGCCCGGGCGCCGACCGGGCCCGCGCGCTGGCGCTGCGCTGACCGCGCCTACGCTCGGCGGTGTGAGCCGCAGGCGCGGGCCGGGATGGGTGCCCAACCAGCACGGGGCGTGGGCCATGCTCGCCACCCCGCTCGTCGTGGGGGTGCTCGCCTCGGGCCCGGCGTGGGTGCACCTGCCGCTGGCGGCGTTCTGGTTCGCCGGCTACTTCCTGTTCTTCGCGACCGGGCTGTGGCTGAAGTCCCGGCGACGCAGCCGCTACCTGCCGCCGGTGCGGGCGTATGCCGCACTCGCGGGCGCGCTCGGTCTCCTCACCCTCGCGCTCGACCCCGGGCTGCTGCGCTGGGCGCCGCTCTTCGCCGTGCCGCTGGCCGTCGGCCTGGTCGCGAGCGCGCTGCGCGACGAGCGCAGCCTGTGGAGCGGGATCGCGACCAGCGCGGGCTCCTCGCTCATGGTGCTCGTCGCCTACGACGCCGGAGGCGGCTCCGACTGGCCGCGGGCGTGGACGCTCACCGGGGTGGTCGCCGCCTACCTCGTGGGCACGGTGCTGTACGTCAAGACGATGATCCGCGAGCGCGGGCAGGACCGGTTCCAGTGGCTCTCCGCGATGTTCCACGGCGCCGCGACCGTCGTGATGACGTGGGTGGGCCCGTCGCTCGTCCTCGTCTTCGCGCTGCTCACGATCCGCGCCGCCGTGCTCCCCGCCTACCGGCTGTCGCCGAGGACCGTGGGCCTCGGCGAGATCGTGGCCACGGTCGTCGTCGCGGCGACGGCCCTGCTCACCGTCTGACCTCGGCACTCCGACGCCGGGCCGGGCCCGACCCCGCGGCGGGCCGCCCGCCCCCGAGGCCCCCGCTCAGCCCATGCCCCCGAGGTCCACCGCGTACGCCTCGTAGGTGAGGTCGGAGCCGCGCTGGCGGTGCCGAACCAGCTGTCCGAGAAGGTGGTTGGCCGCCT
>DATITJ010000085.1:0-2290 GCA_035467935.1 Ornithinibacter sp. | reverse complement strand
GGTGGTGATCGTGCAGGTGCTGGCGAACGCGATGACCTGGTCGATGCGATCGCCGTACGGCGTCGACCTGGGCTCGCCCCGCGCGACACCCGCGCCGCACGGGGCGATGGCCGGCTACGCCGGCCGCCTCTCGCTCAGCACCACCCTCACCGGCATGCTCTTCACCGGCCTCGCGGCGGTCCCGTGGCTGTGGGCGTCGCCGCTGTTCGGGGCGCTGTTCCTCGCCTGGTCGATCCGGCGGCTGCGCCGGGCCCGGCGGCGCTGGCTGGCTCCCGTCGACCGGGCGCGGGTCGTGCTGACGGTCGCTGCGGTCTGAACCCCTCGCCGACCGGGCACAAATCGTCGTCGGAGCGCCTCGACCGGGCACGAATGTGCAGCTGACGCGGACATTTGTGCCCGGTCGGCGCCTGCCGGGGGACATTCGTGCCCGGTCGGCGGCGGGTCAGCGGCCCACCTCGAGGTCGGCCGAGAGGGTCTCGGCGTCCAGGTCGGCGGCGAGCAGCTGCTGGAGCTCACCCAGCGCAGAGACGGCGTCCCGCCTGACCCGTCGTGCCGGACGCGGCTCGGTGGGCAGGGGGTCGCTGCTGGTGGTCCCGTCGGTCGGCGTGGGGGGTGGCGTCGCCTCGGGAGTCACCTGGGCCTCTGGCACTACCTCGGACGGGGGCAGGATCACCGAGGCACGCAGGACGGCGGCCTGCTCGTCGAACCACGCCCGCAGCTCGGCCAAGGCTTGGTCGCTGAGTGCTGTGGCGCGGTCGGCCACGAGCACGACCTGGAAGGCGAGGGCGGTCGTACGGCAGGAGGTGCAGGCAGCGGTCAGCGACAGCGCACGGTTGTTGGGCACCGCCACCGGACGGCCCCGCAGCACCACGACCTGCACCGAGAGGGCCGTGCTGGTGCACCCGCGGCAGTCCTGGGCCCAGGCGTTCGCCACGTTGTCGAGGCGAGCCTCCTGGGCGCGAGGGACGTAGACGACCTGGAGGGCACCGCTCTCCCCGGCGCACCCGTCGCACGTGGTCGACGTGAGGGCCGCGGCGTCGGCCCCGATGGCGGGTCCGCGGGCGCGTACGTGGTCGAACGCCACGTCGGACACCGCCGGCTCGGCCGAGGTCGGATGGGCGCTGGCCAGGAGGTCGAGGGAGCGAGGCTCGACCCCGGGGTGGGCGGCGGGTGACGAGCCGCCGGCCGTTGCCACGAGGAGGAGCGCGGTCAGCACGATCGGGGCGACGGCTGCGCGGGGGTTCACGGTCGTGCCCCCATCTCCAGGAAGTTGTCGGCCACCGCGGCAGCGATGTCGACGAGGCTGTCCCGGGTCTTGCGATGCAGTGACGTCATGTCGGTCAGGGCTCCTTGCTCGAGGGCGCCGTCCCAGGGGACGGTGACCACGCGGTGGCATCGTTTCTCGAAGTGACGCCGCATCTTCTCGGGCGGTGCGGCGCCGTGGCGTTCGGCGTTGACGACGACGACGGCACGCGAGACGAGCTCGCCGAAGCCGTGCTCGTCCATCCAGTCGAGGGTCAGCGCACCGGCCCGGCCTCCGTCGAGCCCGGCGCGCACCACCAGGACGATCTGGTCGGCCTCGCTGAGGAGGCCCTGGTTGGCGCTGTCGAGGATCCCGGTCCCGGTGTCGAGCAGGATCAGGTTGTAGAAGTGATCGAGGAGGCCGACCAGCCGGTGGTAGTCCTCGCGGTCGAGGGCCATGCCGATGCGGGGGTCGTCGTCGGAGGCGAGCACCTCCAGACGCGACTCGACGGCCTGGGAGGTGTAGCCGCGCAGCGCGGCATAGCTGGTGATCGCGTCGAGGTCGCGCAGCACGTCGGTGATGGTGCGGTCGTGCGGCGCCGCGACCCGGTGGGCCAGGTTGCCCGCGTCGGGGTTGGCGTCGACGGCGATCACCCGGTCTCCGCGCAGCATGGCGAACGTGCTGCCCAGGGCCAGCGCGATGGTGGTCTTGCCGACGCCGCCCTTCCGGCTCAGCACGACGACGCGCCGGGAGCCCTCGATGGGCGTGCGCAGTCTGCGCTCGAGCTCGCGGCGGCGCTGCTCGGTGGGGCCCGGGCCGGGATTGACCACGTGTCCGCTGCCCTCGTAGACGGCTCGGCGCCAGCCACGGCGCGGCGCCGGCACGCGTGGGGCGTACATCACCGCGTCGGTGAAGTCGGCTGCGGACAGGACGGGTGGGTCCGGGGCGGGGGGTTCGTCGAAGGTGTTCATGCGGTGCTCCAGGGTGCGGGCCCGTGCCGCGGCCCAGCGGCGTACGACGGTGGAGAGCGTGGCGACGAGGCGCCAG
>DATITJ010000084.1:0-5331 GCA_035467935.1 Ornithinibacter sp. | reverse complement strand
GGCCTCCTGCCAGGTGCGGCCGAGGGAGTTCTCCTGGTGGTAGGGCAGCAGGGTCTTCCAGGTCTGGAAGACGTTCTTGACCTCTGCGCTGTCCCACTTCTGCTCGCCCCGGCACAGCTCCATGTGGAAGTCGTAGCCGTTCAGCCGCATGTTGAGGATGTCGAAGGTCCCCATCGGGGCCCAGGCGTCCTTGGCCGCGAAGGCGAACGGGGTGATCTTCTTCCCCTGCATGTCCGTCATCAGGGCGTTCAGCTCGTCGAGCGACGTCGGCTCGGTCCAGCCGTTCTTCTCGAAGACCGACTTCCGGTAGAAGACCGCCCACGGGTAGTAGCTGGCCGGGACGAAGTACTGCTTGTCGTCGGGCGCCGTCGCGGACTTCTTGAAGGCGTCGCTCATGCCGTCGATGGGCCAGACGTCGCTGATGTCGGTGATGAGGTCGTTCTCGGCGAACTGCGCCATGCGGTAGCCGGCGAACCAGGTGAACACGTCGTCCGGGGTTCCCTGCAGGTAGGTGCTGATGCTCTCCTGGAAGGTGTTGTGGTCCACGGGGTTGGTGGACACCTGGGCGCCCGTCTTCTTGGCGTACGCGTCGGCCATCCCCTGGAGGCGCTCGTAGGCGGGGCCGGACCCCTTGGCCTCGTTCATCCCGAACTTCACCGGTCCCGCCTCGGCGCTGGCGCCACCGGCGCCGGACGGTTCGGTGTCCCCACCACACGCGCCGAGCAGCGTCGGCACCCCGAGGAGTGCACCCGCACCGAACGCGCCGCGCAGCAGGCTCCGGCGGTCGACCCCCCGGACGGAGGCGGGGACGGTGCCCGAGAGGAGAATCTCGCGCGAAGTCGGGCGTGCCATGGTTGTCTCCTTTGACGAACGGGCGGGTCTGACAACTTCGATCAGAAACCAACACTGACGTCATCGAGTCTTGTCCTGCCACGATCCTGGTGTCAAGGGTCGCGCAGAACCCTGAACATCACGGTTTGCACACGGATCCACCGAACCCGCGCCACAGGCGGGCCGGCGCCCCCTGGGCGATGGGCACGGCATCCCGGCCTCGGCCCGTCGACCCGTCGACCCGTGTGTCGCAAAGTGTTGACAAGTGTTCGACGGGTCAACAGACTGGCGACCATGCGAGCGTGGCCCGACGACCGCGTCGCCTTCGGCGGCGACTACAACCCCGAGCAGTGGCCGCGCGCCGTGTGGGACGACGACATGCGCCTCATGCGAGACGCCGGGGTCAGCTTCGTCACGCTGGGCGTCTTCTCCTGGTCCTGGCTCGAGCCGTCGAAGGGTGAGTACACCTTCGAGTGGCTCGACGAGATCATGGACCTCCTCCACGAGAACGGGATCGCGGTGGACCTCGCGACCGCCACCGCCACGCCCCCGCCCTGGCTCACCTCGGCCTACCCGGAGGTCCTCCCCGTCGACCACGACGGCCACACCCTGTGGCCCGGAAGCCGCCAGTCGTGGTGCCCGTCGTCACCGCTGTACCGGGAGATGGCCCTCAGCCTGACCGACCGGCTCGCCGCGCGCTACCACGACCACCCCGCACTGGCGATGTGGCACGTGTCGAACGAGTACGCCTGCCACAACCTGCCCTGCTACTGCGACACCTGCGCGGCGACCTTCCGGCGCTGGCTCGAGCAGCGCTACACCACCCTCGACGCGCTCAACGACGCCTGGGGGACGGCGTTCTGGAGCCAGCGCTACACCTCGTGGGACGACATCCTGCCGCCGCGCCGCACGACGACCTTCGCCAACCCCACCCACGTGCTCGACTACCACCGGTTCGGCTCGGACACCCTGCTGGACTTCTACCGCGCCGAGTACGACGTCATCCGTCGGCACTCCCCCGAGGTGCCGGTCACGACGAACTTCATGACGATGAGCGGCTTCCGGCTGCTCGACTACCACGACTGGGCCCCCCACCAGGACGTCGTGAGCACCGACCACTACGTCGTCGACAGCCTCCCCCACCCTCGCGCGGAGCTCTCCTTCTGCGGCGACCTCACCCGCGGCCTCGCCGGCGGACGCCCCTGGATCCTCATGGAGCACTCGACGAGCGCGGTGAACTGGCAGCCGGTCAACCCGGCCAAGGTGCCCGGCGAGACCGTCCTCGACTCGCTGACCCACGTCGCCCGTGGCGCGGACGCCCTCGGCTTCTTCCAGTGGCGCCAGTCCCGCTCCGGGTCGGAGAAGTTCCACTCCGCGCTCGTGCCCCACGCCGGTGAGCACAGCGACCGGTTCCGGGAGGTCTGCGAGCTCGGGGCGATCTCGCAGCGCCTCGGCGAGGTCGTCGGGTCGCGTGTCGAGGCCGACGTGGCCGTGCTCTGGGACTACGAGGCGCTGTGGGCGATGAGCGGGCCGTGCATGCCGAGCAGCGCCATCGACTACGTCACGGCGGGGCACACCGTCCACCGACTGCTCCGTGACCGGGGCGTCACCTGCGACGTCGTCCATCCGTCCGCCGACCTGTCCCGCTACAAGGTCGTCGTCGTGCCGACCCTCTACCTCGTGTCCGACGACGACGCCGCCTCCGTCGCCTCCGCCGCCGAGGCCGGCGCGCACGTCCTGGTCACGTACTTCTCCGGCATCAGCGACCCCGACGACCACGTCCGGCTCGGCGGCTACCCGGGCGCCTTCCGCGACCTGTTGGGCGTGCGGGTAGAGGAGTTCTTCCCGCTGCGACGCGAGGAGACCGTGGCGCTGTCCGACGGAGGCCACGGCTCGCAGTGGAGCGAGGACGCGCGGGTCGTCGACGCGCAGGTCGTCATGACGTATGCCGCTGGGCCGCTGGGCGGTCGTCCCGCCGTCACGCGGCGCCCGGTCGGTGACGGGGTGGCCTGGTACCTCGGGACGCTGCCCGACGACGGCACGCTGGGATCCCTGCTCGAGGGTGTGCTGCGCGAGGCCGGGGTCGAGGCAGTGACCGAGGCGCCCGTGGGCGTGGAGGTCGTGCGCCGCCGCTCGGATGCCGGGAGCTGGCTGTTCGTGCTGAACCACACCGACGACGCCTGCGAGGTCACGGCATCCGGTCACGACCTCGTCTCCGCCACCGACGTCGGCCCCACCCTCCGGCTCCCCGCGCGCACCGCGGCCGTGGTCCGGGAGGGGTGAGCGTGCTCGCCAGCCAGCGGCGGGCCACGATCCTCGCCCGGGTCGACGAGGCTGGTGCGGTGCGCGTCTCCGAGCTCGTGGACCAGCTCGGGGTGTCGGACATGACGGTGCGCCGCGACATCGAGCGCCTCGACGCCGACGGGCTGCTCGAGCGGGTCCATGGTGGAGCGATCGCCCTGCTGCCCCGCGCCGCCGACGAACCCGGGTTCAGCGCGAAGTCCTCGCTCATGACGGCCGAGAAGCACGCCATCGCCCTGGCTGCGGCCCGCCTCGTCGACCCGGGCGCCACGATCGGCGTCTCCGCGGGGACGACGACCTACGAGTTCGCCCGGGCCATCCGCAACGTGCCCCACCTCACCGTGGTGACGAACTCGGTCCCGGTGGCCCAGCTGCTCCACGAGGGCGGCGGCAACCACGTCGTCGTCCTGACCGGTGGCGTGCGCACCCCCTCCGACGCGCTGGTCGGGCCGGTCGCCGTGGGGGCGCTGCAGGGGCTGCACGTCGACCGCCTCTTCCTCGGCGCGCACGGCATCGACCGCAGCGCCGGCCTCACGACCCCCAACCTCGTCGAGGCCGAGACCAACCGTGCCCTCGTGCGCGCCAGCCGCTCGGTCTGCGTCCTCGCGGACCACACCAAGGTCGGCATCGTCGGGCTCTCGACGTTCATGCAGCTCGACGAGGTGGACACCCTCATCACGGACGCCGGGATGCCGGACCGGGCCCGCGTCGTCCTCGAGGAGAGCGTCGACCACCTCGTCCTCGCCCACGTGGCGAGCGTCGGCCAGGGCGCTGCCCGCGCGTCCCGGCGGTGAGAGCGGATGACCGCGACCGCCGTTCCGGCGGCGCGTCGCCTCGCGTGGTGTCCTGAGCCCGCGGGCGCCGGTCAGGCGTCGCGCCAGGAACGGTCGGCCGCGAGCCGCCGCACGACGTCGACGAGCATCTCCCGCTCGACGACCTTGATCCGCTCGTGGAGGGAGTCCACGGTGTCGTCGACCTCCACCCGCACGGAGCGCTGGTCGATGATCGGCCCGGTGTCGACGCCGGCATCCACCCAGTGGCACGTGCACCCGGTGACCCTGACGCCGTGGGCCAGCGCGTCGTGCACCCCGTGCGCGCCGGGGAAGCTCGGCAGCAGCGCCGGGTGCGTGTTGACGACCCGGTGGGCACCGAGCACGGCCGGGCCGAGCACCTTCATGAAGCCGGCCGAGACGACGAGGTCGGGCTGGTGCTCACCGACGAGGCGGGCGAGGTCGAGGTCCCAGTCGGCCCGCGTGACGTAGTCGGGCACCCGGGCGACGAACGTCGGGATGCCGCGCGCGGCCGCACGCTCGGCGCCGCCGGTGCCGTCGCGATCGGCACCGACCGCGAGCACCCGGAACCCGGCACCCGCGGCTGCCGCGGCATCGAGCAGCGCCTGGAGGTTGCTGCCGGCGCCCGAGACGAGGACGACGAGTTCGAGGTCGGCCGGGCCCGCTGCCGGGGTGGCGTCGCCGGCGGTCATCGGCGCAGCCGCCACGCGTCGCGGAGCACGACGATCAGCGCCCCGAGGAACAGCTCGAGGAAGAGGGCGAGCACGAGGGACCCGGAGGGTGCCCCCACGGCCGACAGCCGGAACTGGCCGACCGAGCCCCCGGCCAGCACGTCGAGCAGGCCGATGACGAGGGCGGTCGTGAGGCAGGCGACCCCGGAGACCAGGAGCTTGGTGCGCAGGCGCGACAGCCGGGCCACCTCGCCCAGCGCGCGCCGCGCCACGAAGGCCCCGACCGCGACGACGACGAGCACCGACAGGGCCGTGAACCACGGGAAGGCCCCGGGCCGGGGCAGCGCGGCGAGCACCGGCACCATCGGCAGGAGCCCGCCCTCGGAGCCCGACCACGTGACCGCGCCGCCCTCGACGACCCGGAACCCGGGGCCGGCCAGGAACGACACGGCCCACGTCGCGAGGTTGCCCAGCGAGAGGACCTGGGCGGCACCGAGGAGCACGGCACCGAAGCCGGTGGCACCCACCTCGCCCGAGATCTCCAGGACCCGTGGCCACCCCAGCCCGACCGTCGCCATCACGAGGAGCAGACCGGCACCGAGGAGCACCCCGGCGCCGGTGAGCCCCGGCCGCACGCCTCGGCGCACGGTGTCGGGCACCCGCGCCAGGGACAGTCGGGGACCGAGCACGTCGGGGTCGTCGAGGGCCACGGGTCGCAGCGCGAGCCCGAGCCCCAG